>NZ_CAPF01000014.1:0-164443 GCF_000321165.1 Enorma timonensis | reverse complement strand
GCGGCAGGTACCCCGTACGTGGGGGAAGCCCTGCCGGTCGCACGGGCTCGCTCCCGCCGCGCGGCGGGCGTCCGGCAGGATCGGGTCGCGTGCCGCCCCGAGACCCGCGTCGCCGCGGCGGAGCGCCGTCCGGCAGGAACGGTGGCACCGACCCCCGCGTCCTCATCGTCGGCCTCGTCATCATCATCCTGCTTCTCATCGTGATCGTCCTGTTGCTGCTGCGCGGGTGCGCGCCGGCGGCGTCAACCGATTCCGACGAGCCGGCTACCACGACCGTCACGACCCAGCAGGCGACGACGGGAGCGGACGACGATGCCACGGCCGCGACGACGAACGCCGCCACGAGCCCGGCGACGACCGCGACCACGCCCGCCGTCCCCGATGAGACGGTCGTGGGCGTGAGCGTGGCCGACGGCGGCACCTCGTGGGTCGAGATCAAGCTCGACGGCGTCTCCGTCTTCGCGGACAACGTAATCGGCCCCTTCGAGAAGGAATACACGGTGGAGGAATCCATCGAGATCACGGTGAGCAGCCCGGCCGATGTGAGCGTGACCGAGAACGGCGAGACCGTGGGCTGGGACACGAAGACGGCCGGCGTCGCCAAGGTCACGATCACCGCCCCGCAGCCCGCCACGCCCGCAAGCGACGCGTCCGCCGCCACGGATGAGGACGCCGCGTCCGCCGCAGCATAACGACCCGCATACCCAGACCTAGGAGGTACCCATGGCCAAGGAATCGAGCTTCGACGTCGTCTCGCAGGTTGACATGCAGGAGGTCGACAACGCCTACCAGCAGACCGCGCGCGAGATCTCGCAGCGCTACGACCTGAAGGATTCCGGCTCCACCATCGACCTGTCCAAGGGCGACCGCACCATCACCATCGTGGCGCCCGCCGACTTCGTCTCGAAGCAGATCACCGATGTGCTCAACTCGAAGCTCATCAAGCGCGGTATCGACATCAAGGCTGTCCGCTGGGATGCGCCCCAGGCCGCGTCCGGCGGGAGCGTCCGCGTGGTGGGTCGCATCATCGACGGCATCGACCAGGAGACGGCCAAGAAGATCAACCGCGACGTCAAGGCGCTCAAGCTCAAGTGCAAGATCACGATCGAGTCCGACAAGCTGCGCGTGACGTCCGCCTCGAAGGACACCCTGCAGGAGGTCATCGGCTTCTTGCGCGACCAGGACTACGGCCAGCCGCTGCAGTTCACGAACTACCGATAGCGAGCCTTGCGCCCGGTGCGGGCGAAGATGAGGATGGAGACCATGGCAGAAGAGATGCGCGATGCGCTCGGCGCGGTGTACTACGTCACGCTCGGGTGCGCGAAGAACGAGGTGGACACCGACCGCATGCGGTCGCTTCTCCGCTCGGCTGGCTACGAGGAGGCGTTCGACACCGGTGATGCGGACATCGCGCTCGTGAACACCTGCTCCTTCCTCGCCTCGGCGACGGAGGAGAGCATCGAGGCCACGCTCGCGCTCGCCGAGGAGTCCGCCGACGGCGTACGCTCCCTGCCCATCGTGATGTGCGGGTGCGTCCCCTCCCGTTACGGCGACGACCTCCCGCCCGAGCTGCCCGAGGTGGCAGCCTTCGTCAAGACCGACGAGGAGGACGCGATCGTCTCGGTCGTGGACGGCGTCCTCGGCGTCGAGCGCGCCACGCCGCCTTTCGTGCCGGATGTGAAGCGCACGGTCGAGGGCTCCGTGGCCTACGTGAAGATCTCCGACGGCTGCGACCGCTTCTGCAGCTTCTGTGCGATCCCCTACATCCGCGGCCGGTATCGCAGCCGCGCTTGGGAGGACATTCGCTCCGAGGTAGTCGACCTGGTGGGGGAGGGCGTCCGCGAGATCGTGCTCATCGGCCAGGACACGGGCATCTGGGGCGAGGACTTCGCCGAAGACGTCGCCGGTCCGCGCACGCTCGCGCAGCTGCTCGTCGCCGTCGCGGAGGCGGTGCGCCCCGAGCGCGTCTGGGTGCGCGTGCTGTACCTGCAGCCCGAGGGCATGACCGACGAGCTCATCGCCGCGATCCGAGACACGCCCGAGGTCGTCCCCTATATCGACATCCCCGTGCAGCACTGCTCGGCCCGCGTGCTCAAGGCCATGAACCGCACCGGGTCGGAGGAGGAGCTCGACGCGCTCTTCGCGCGCCTGCGCCGTGAGATCCCCGGCATGATCCTGCGCACGACCTACCTCGTGGGCTTCCCGGGTGAGACCTTCGAGGAGCATGAGCGCATGCTCGCCTTCATGGATCGCAACGGCTTCGACTACACGAGCGTCTTCGCGTTCTCGCCAGAGGACGGCACGCGCGCGGCGAAGATGGACGGGCAGCTCGACGATGACGAGAAGCTCGAGCGCACCCAGGCCGCCCAGGACCTCGCCGAGGCCCTTGGTTTCGCCGCGACCGCCGCGCACGTTGGCGAGCGCGCCGAGGTGATCGTCGACGGCATCGAGGAGACCGACGAGGGCGTCGAGCTCATCGGCCATGCCTGGTTCCAGGCGCCCGATTCGGACGGCGCCGTCCATCTCGATGCGACCGAGGCGACCGTTGGTGATATCGTAGAGGTCGAATTCACAGACAGTTTCTGCTACGAGCTCGTCGGGCACGTGGTGGGATAGCGAGGGGAACATGGAATCGAAGACCACCGCGCCGCAGGCGGACCAAGCGGGCATCTGGACGCCGGCGAACATCGTCACCTGCGTGCGCATCGCGTTCATCCCGGTGTTCATGGTGCTCGCGAAGCTCTCCTGCGTGCAGGCGGGCGCCGTGTACCTGCAGGCGCCCGCGATCGCCGCGTTCGCGCTCTACGTGCTCTTGAGCTTGACCGATAAGCTCGACGGGTACCTCGCCCGCTCGCGCGGCCAGATCACGGATTTCGGCAAGTTCCTCGACCCCATCGCCGACAAGCTCCTCGTCTTCTCGGCGCTCCTCGTCCTGCTCGAGCAGGGCTTGGTGAGCGTGTGGTTCGTGTTCATCATCCTGCTCCGCGAGTTCCTCGTGAGCGCGCTGCGCATGGTGGCGGGCGCCAAGGGCATCGTCATCGCCGCGGACACGCTCGGAAAATGGAAGACCGCGGTGACCATGGTGTCGCTGTGCGGCTACTTCCTGGCGATCGCGTTCGCCGCCTCGGGCGGGGTGTACGTCGCGGCATGGATCCTCATCGCGGCGCAGGTGCTCATGGTCGTCGCGGTGGTTCTGACGGTCGTCTCCGGTATCCAGTATTTCTGGAACGGCCGGGACGTCATCTTCTCGTAAAGGGGCGCACATGTCCGATCTTGAAGCCAGGGCAGAGGAGCGTGCGCGCGAGCTCGTCGAGCGCTGCACGGCGCGCGGGGTGACCGTCGCCACGGCGGAATCGTGCACCGCGGGCATGGTGGCCTCGACCATCGCCGACATCCCCGGTGCGTCGTCGGTGCTGCGTGGCGGGGCCGTGACCTACGTCGACGAGGTGAAGCACGAGCTCATCGGCGTTGCCACCGAGACGCTCGAGCGGTTCACCGCCGTGTCGGATGTGTGCGCCGCCGAGATGGCGCAGGGTGCGCGCGAGCGCTTCAAGGTGACGTGCGCGGTGAGCACGACGGGCTATGCGGGGCCGGACGGCGGTACCGCGGACGATCCGGTGGGCACCGTGTACTTCGGCCTCGCGACGCCCGACGGGGTGCGCACCGACCGCCGGTGCTTCGAGGGCGGTCGCCAGGATGTGCGCCGCGCCGCGTGCTGCCACGCGCTCGAGTTGCTGCTCGACGCGATCGGATAAGGCGGTCGCTGTTTTGCGTGCGCATCGGGGAGCGCTTCGGCCTCTTGTCGGCCTCGCCTGCCGTGCATGATGTGCTTGCGCTGGAGATTTCGCCCGGGTGGTTCGCACTGGTATGGGTTCCTTGACGCGATAAGGCTCCGTTTGCCCAGGATCGTGCCGGTGTGCCAGCCCCGTGCAAGGTTCGGGCAAGGTTGGTGCAAGGCTTGTGCCAGGTTCCTGTCAGGTCGCCTGTGTATGATGCACGTAATCCGCTTGACGGCGAACAGCTGTTCGCGTATGATGGCAGCGGCAACCTAAGAGGAGGATTCCATGGCGAAGAGCTCAGGCCCGGTCAAAACCATCCACGAACGCACCTATGGCGAGGAGCGCGATAAGATGATCGACGCCACGAAGGCGGAGATCGAGAAGAAGTTCGGCACCGGGTCCATCATGCGGTTCGGTGACGGCGGCCCGGAGATGGAGATCGAGGCCATCCCCACCGGCGCGCTCTCCCTCGATGCCGCGCTCGGCATCGGCGGCGTCCCGCGCGGGCGCATCATCGAGATCTACGGCCCCGAGTCCTCGGGCAAGACCACGCTCTCGCTTGAGATCCTTGCCGAGGCCCAGGCTGCGGGCGGCGTCGTGGCGTTCATCGACGCAGAGCACGCGCTCGACCCCGCCTACGCCGCGCGCATCGGCGTCGACATCGACGAGGTGCTCATCTCTCAGCCCGATACGGGCGAGCAGGCGCTCGAGATCTGCGACATGCTCGTGCGCTCCGGTGCCATCGATGCCGTCGTGATCGACTCCGTCGCCGCGCTCGTCCCGCGCGCCGAGATCGAGGGCGAGATCGGCGATTCCTCCGTCGGCCTGCAGGCGCGCCTCATGAGCCAGGCGCTCCGCAAGCTCGCGGGCTCGCTCGCGAAGTCGAACACCACCTGCATCTTCATCAACCAGCTGCGCGAGAAGATCGGCGTCATGTTCGGCAACCCCGAGACCACGACGGGCGGCCGCGCGCTCAAGTTCTTCTCGTCGGTCCGCATCGAGATCCGCCGCATCGAGAGCATCAAGGTCAAGGATGACATCGTCGGCAACCGCGTGCGCTGCAAGGTCGTCAAGAACAAGGTCGCGGCGCCGTTCAAGACCGCTGAGTTCGACATCATGTACGGCACGGGCATCTCGAAGGAGGGCTCGATTCTGGACATGGGCGTGGACTACGGTATCGTCACGAAGTCCGGTGCCTGGTATACGTACGATTCGGAGCGCTTGGGCCAGGGCCGCGAGGCGGCGAAGGAATTCCTCAAGATCCATCCCGAGCTGAGCGACGAGATCGAGCACAAGGTGCGCATCGCATGCGGCCTCGACTTTTCCGACGAGTCCACGGGGGATGCCGTGATCGTCGACGAGGACATTGACGCGGCCGATACCGCGTCCGCGCGTAGCTGAGCCTGTTAGACATGGAACAGCCCGTCTCGGACATCGCGTTCCATTTCCCCGATCGCCGCGAGATAGCAGCGGCCGCGTCGAGCGGTAGGGGTCGTCCACGCGCCCAGGTGATCTTTCATCTTGAAGGTGAAGGGGGGCGCGAACCCGAGCAGCGCGTGCACTGGGTACCCGCGCGCGTCGCCAGAAGCTTTGAACACGACCACCCCGAGCCCCCCTGTCCGTATCGGGAGGCTCGGGAGGCGCTCGAGACCCGCGAGAACAAGCTCTGCCTTGCCGCCCTCACCGAGATGCTCGGTCGGCGCGACTACGGCGCGGAGGAGGCGCGGCGCAAGCTACGCCACGCGGGCTTTCGCGCCTCCGCGATCGATCACGCCCTCGAGCGCGCCCAGGAGCTTCGCTTCCTCGATGAGGAGCGCTTCCTCGTGTCCTATATCGAGGAGCGCCTGCGCAGGGGGTGGGGGAGGCTCAAGATCGAGGCAGACCTTCGCCAGCGCGGCTCGGACCCCCATATGCTCCCGGGGTATCCCGATCGCTTCTTCTCGGCCGAAGACGATCTCGAGCGGGCCTGCGCGGCGCTTGCGCGCAAAGCCGTTCCCGAGCGGAATGCCTTCGAGCGGCTCGTCCGCCATCTCATGGGCAAAGGGTTCCCGTATCGCATAGCCGCGCAGGCAGTTCGCATACGCCTCGATGAGGAGGAATCTGCGTGAGGCGCCGTGTGATCCTTGCGTAAACGCCCCGCGCGCCGATCGCGTCAATTGACAGGTTCTACATAAATTCGTAGGATGAACTTGTCATTTGTCTTGCGATGCACACTCATCTTCGATGAGATGCCGTGTTGATAGCATAACTTCATATTGGGTGTTCAGACCTTGCAAATGTCAGGGGCGCTACACGCGCCCCGCAATCATGATGAATGCAATGTATAGAGGAGTTTGGCATGGAGATCGTTATCGGCATCATCGGCGGCCTCGTGGTGGGCGCCATCATTGCCGTGCTCGCCATGCGCAACGCGAAGAACGGGAGCCTCCGCGAGGCCGACTCGAAGATCGAGTCGGCGCGCCTTGAGGCGGACCAGATGATCGGCGATGCGCAGCGCACGGCAGAGACGCTCAAAAAGGAAGCGCTGCTCGAGGCAAAGGAAGAGATCATCCAGAACAAGCAGGCGGCCGAGGCGGAGGAGAAGCAGCGCAAGCGCGAGCTCCGCACCCTCGAGAACCGCATCATGCAGCGCGAGGAGTCGCTCGACCGTCGCAACGACGCCCTCGACAAGCGCGAGCACCAGCTCTCGAGCCAGGCGGGCCAGGTCGAGAAGCGCAGCCGCGAGCTCGACGAGCTCATCGGCAAGCAGACCAAGGAGCTCGAGCGCATCTCCGAGCTCACGCGTGACGACGCTCATCGCGAGCTGCTCGACAAGGTGCGCGGTGAGGTGACCCACGAGGCCGCCACGATCATCCGCGACTCCGAGCAGCGCGTGAAGGCCGAGTGCCAGAAGACGGCGCAGCGGATCCTCTCCACGGCCATCCAGCGCTGCGCGGCGGATCACACCGCCGAGGTCACTGTCACCTCGGTGCACATCCCCTCGGACGACCTCAAGGGCCGCATCATCGGTCGCGAGGGCCGCAACATCCGCACGTTCGAGCAGGTGTCCGGCGTGAACCTCGTCATCGACGACACGCCCGAGACCGTCGTGCTCTCGAGCTTCGATCCCGTGCGCCGCGAGACCGCCCGCGTCGCCCTGGAGAACCTCATCGCCGACGGCCGCATCCATCCCGCCCGCATCGAGGAGATGTACAAGAAGGCCTCCGAGCTCGTGCAGCAGCGCGTGCGCGAGGCCGGCGAGCAGGCCGCCTTCGATACCGGCTTCCATGACCTGCATCCCGAGCTCGTGAAGACGCTCGGCGCCCTGCGCTACCGCACCTCGTTCGGCCAGAACGTCCTCAACCACTCCGTCGAGGTCGCCGAGCTCGCCGGCATCATGGCCTCCGAGCTCGGGCTCGATCCCGTGCCCGCCCGCCGTGCCGGCCTCCTGCACGACCTCGGCAAGGCGATCGACCATGAGGTCGACGGCCCGCATGCCGTGATCGGCGCGGACCTCGCCCGCCGCTACGGCGAGAAGCCCGAGATTGTCCACGCCATCGAGGCGCACCACACCGATGTCGAGCCTAACACGGTCCTCGACATGCTCGTCATGGCGGCCGACGCCATCTCGGCCTCGCGTCCCGGCGCGCGCCGCGAGTCCTTCGAGAACTACGTCAAACGCCTCGAGCAGCTCGAGGCCATCGCGAACGCCCACGAGGGCGTGGAGCGCACCTTCGCCATGCAGGCGGGGCGCGAGGTCCACGTCATGGTGCAGCCCGAGAAGATCTCCGACGCCGAGGCCACCGTGCTCGCGCACGACATCGCCCATCAGATCGAGGAAGAGATGGAATACCCCGGTCAGGTGCGCGTCGTCGTGATCCGCGAGAGCCGCGCCGTCGATATCGCGAAGTAGCAGCGTCCTATGGCGGAGCAAGACAATCTCATCTCGTTCATCGCCTCGATGACCGGCGAGGGGAACCTCCGGGTGGAGGAGAACCTCGGTGAGGGCTATGTCCGCCTGCGCGTGGCCGAGGCCGAGCGCAGGCAGGCAAAGCATGATATCCAGCATGTCGAGGACATCGTGATCGAGATGCTGCGCAACGCCCGCGACGCACATGCCACGGCGCTCTATGTCGCCACCGTGAAAGAGGGGGGTCAGCGCACCCTCCTCTTTCTTGATAACGGCTGCGGCATCCCGCGCGATATGCATGAGCGGATCTTCGACGCCCGCGTGACCTCGAAGCTCGAATCCATGAAGATGGACCGCTGGGGTGTCCACGGCCGCGGCATGGCGCTCTACTCCATCCGCGAGAATACGCAGGAGGCCTGCGTCATGACCTCCGCGCCCGGTCTGGGCTCCGCGTTCCGCGTCCTCGTCGACACGAGCGAGCTGCCCGAGCGCGCCGACCAGTCTACCTGGCCGCAGGCGGCGCGCGACGAGGAGCGCAAGTGGGCCTGCGTGAAGGGGCCGCACAACATCATCCGCACCGTCTGCGAGTTCGCCCTCGAGGAGGAGCCGGGCTGCGAGGTGTACCTTGGGAGCCCTGCGGAGATCGCCGCGACGCTCTATTCCCATGCGTCGGGATTGCTCGACACCCAGCAGCTGCTCTTCGTGGATTCCGAGTCGTCGCTGCCCGTCGTCTCACGGCTTGCGTTCGCTGCCGATGCCGCGGATTTCATGCGCATCGCCGCCACGCTCGGCATCCAGATCTCGGAGCGCACGGCGCACCGGATCCTGAGCGGATCCATCAAGCCCGTCCGCAGCGTCTCTTCCCGGCTGCTTCGCCGCCGGAAGCCCCAGACAGCCCCCGCGACCGTCGATCTCAGCCGTGACCGCCGCGGCCTCAAGATCGCCCCGGACGACCTCGGGTCGTTCTCGCGCGCACTCGAGCGCGATTTCGGGGACCTCGCCGAGCGCTACTACCTCACGCTGTCCGCCGATCCCAAGATCCGCGTCGGACGCGATGCGATCACCGTGACCTTCCCGATCCAAAACGCCGAATAAGCTGGATAGCTGCTTGCTGCACATACGCCGATACGGTAAAGTCAATTTGCTGCACATTTGTACCATACACGCAGGAGAACCATGGAATATCTCAAAGTCTCGAGCAAGTCTTCGCCCGCTTCCGTCGCGGGCGCCATCGCCGGCATGGTGAAGGACGGGGTTCCCGTCAACATGCAGTGCGTGGGCGCCGGCGCGGTCAACCAGGCCATCAAGGCGATGGCCATCGCGCGCGGGTTTCTCATCCCCACGGGGTTCGATATCTCCTGCTCTCCCACGTTCTCGGACATCCTCATCAACGGTGAGTCGCGCACGGCGATCCGCCTTGCGGTGCTCGTGCATGCCATCTCGGTGAACAGCATGGATGTTCCCGAGTATTCCGGACACACGGTGGCGGTGCGATAACATGGCTTCGAATACGACCCGATCCATCCTTACCGGCAAGACCTATTTCATCCGCACGTTCGGCTGCCAGATGAACCTGCACGATTCTGAGCGCGTCGCGGGGCTCCTCGACTCATATGGGTGCTTCGCTGCGGCCGACCCCGCGGGTGCGGACATCGTCATCTTCATGACGTGCTGCGTGCGTGAGGCGGCCGACCAGCGGCTCTACGGCCAGTGCTCCTCGTGCAAGAGCCTGCCCACCCCGCCTTCGGGAAAGCGCGTCGTGGCCGTGGGCGGTTGCATCGCGCAGCGCGACGGCGAGCGGCTCGTCTCCCATGTCGATAACGTCGACGTCATCTTCGGAACGCAGGCCATCGCGCACGTCGCCGACCTCATCGCCGATGCGTTCGAGGACGGCGGGCGCCATGTTGACACCGAGGAAGGCGCCGCCCCCGCCGCCACGACCCTCCCGTGGCACCGCGAGCAGCCCTTCCATGCCTGGGTGCCCATCATGACGGGCTGCAACAACTTCTGCACGTATTGCATCGTGCCCTACGTGCGCGGTCGCGAGAAGAGCCGTCCCTTCGAGTCCGTGGTCGACGAGGTGGCCGGTCTCCTGCGCTGCGGCGTGCGCGAGGTCACCCTGCTCGGCCAGAACGTGAATTCCTATGGTCGAGATGCCTACGGCGCGCCGCGCTTCGCCGAGCTGCTCCGTGCGGTGGGGGAGACCGGCATCGAACGGATACGCTTCACCTCCTCCCATCCGAAGGACCTCCTGCCCGAGACGATCGACGCCATGGCCGAGGTGCCCGCGGTCATGCCGCACCTCCAGCTTGCCGTCCAATCGGGCTCCACGCGCGTGCTCAAGCTCATGAACCGCCGCTACACCCGCGAGGACTACCTCGGGCTCGTCGACCGCATCCGCGAGCGCATCCCCGACATCGCGCTCACGACCGACATCATCGTCGGCTTCCCCGGTGAGACCGAGGAGGACTTCGAGCAGACGCTCTCGCTGGCCGAGCGCGTGGGCTATGCGCAGGCCTTCACCTTCATCTACTCGCGCCGTGAGGGAACCCCCGCCGCGCGCATCGAGGACCCCACGCCGCGCGAGGTCATCCAAGACCGCTTCGACCGCCTGGTCAAGGTCATCGAGCAGACCGCTCACGACTTCAACCAGCACGACCTCGGGACGACCGTCCCCGTGCTCGTCGAGGGCTCCTCGAAGAAGGATGCCCGCGTCCTGCAGGGCAAGAGCCCGAAGAACCAGACCGTGCACGCGCCGATTCCCGCTGGGATGGACATCGAGAGCCTCGTCGGCCGCATCGTCGATGTCGATGTGGACACCGCGCGGACATGGTACCTCTCCGGCACGGTCGTCGGCGACCCCCGATGAGCGCGCCCATCATCGCGATTGTCGGACCCACCGCGGTCGGCAAGAGCGCCGTCGCGGATGAGGTCGCTTTGGCGCTCGGGACGGATGTGCTCTCGGTTGACGCCATGCAGGTGTATCGCGGGATGGATATCGGCACGGCGAAGACCCCACCTGCCGAGCGCCGCGTGCCCCTGAGGCTCGTCGACCTCGTCGATCCGGAGGAGGCGTATTCCGCGGCGCTGTTTCAGCGCGATGCGCGCGCGCTCATCGACGAGCACGTCGCGTGCGACCAGGCGTGCGTCCTTTGCGGCGGCACGGGCCTCTATCTGCGGGCCGCACTCGATGACATGCGATTTCCCGCGGGCGAGTGCGCCTCGCCCGCACGGGAGCGCTATGAGCGGTATGAGCGCGAGCATGGGGCGCATGCCCTGCATGAGCTGCTCGCCGAACGCGACCCTGAAAGCGCGGCAGTGATCCATGAGCATAACGTGCGCAGGGTCATCCGCGCGCTTGAGATGTGCGACGAGGGCGTTTCCTATGCGGCGCAGAAGGCTGCATTCTCCGAGCCCACGCCGTGCTATGACGCGCGGTATTTCGGGCTCACGATGGATCGCGCGCGCTTATACCGGCGCATCGACGAGCGTGTGGACACCATGATGGATGCGGGCCTGCTCGATGAGGTGCGGCATCTCGTCTCGACGGGCGCCGGCCCCGCGCTCACGGCACGCCAGGCGATCGGATATAAGGAGCTCATCGAGTACCTGAATGGCGCGCTCTCGCTCTCCGAGGCTGTAGAGCTCATCAAGCGCCGCTCGCGCCGCTATGCGAAGCGGCAGCTCTCGTGGTTCCGTCGCGACCTCCGCATTGAATGGATCTCGATGGATGAGCAGGGCGTCGATGGCGCTGCGCACCTCATCCTGGAAGGGGTCGATGCCTGATGCCGCGCTTTCCCTTCGTCTCGACCGATATCGAGCCCGAGCGCGCCCTGCTCGTCGGCGTCGAGCGCCGCGATGCGACATGGCCGGTCGACCGCTCGCTCGATGAGCTCGAGCGGCTTGCGGAGACGGCGGGCGCCCGTCCCGTTGCGCGGGTGACGCAGCGTCTCGATCGCCCGCAGCCAAAGACCTTCATCGGATCCGGTAAGGTCGAGGAGATCTGCGGCATAGTGCATCGCATGGACATCGATGTCGTTATCTTCGACGATGACCTCACGCCCTCGCAGCAGACCAACCTCGAGCGCGCGGTGGGGGAGCCGGTGAAGATCATCGACCGCACCGCGCTCATCCTCGACATCTTCGGCCTGCACGCGCAAACGCGCGAAGGGCGGCTCCAGGTGCAGCTCGCCCAGTTGCAATACCTGCTCCCACGGCTGCGCGGCATGTGGAGCCACCTTGCGAAGGAGCAGACGCGCGGCGGCATCGGCAGCCGATTCGGTCAGGGTGAGAGCCAGCTCGAAGTCGACCGACGGCTCATCCGGAGCCGTATCGCGTCCGTCCGCCGCGACCTCGAGACCGTCGAGCGCCGGCGTCGCGTGCAATCGAAGGAGCGCACGGCTTCCCCGGCGTTTCGCGTCGCGCTTGCGGGATATACGAATGCGGGAAAGTCGTCCCTGCTCAATCGCTTGACGGGATCGTCGGTCCTTGCGCAGGACAAGCTGTTCGCCACGCTCGATCCCACCACGCGCTCCTACCGGCTTCCGGGCGGCAGGCTCCTCACGCTCACCGATACTGTTGGCTTCATCCAGAAGCTCCCCCACGGTCTCGTCGACGCGTTCAAGTCGACGCTCAGCGAGGTGCGCGAGGCTGACCTGATCCTCAAGGTCGCCGATGCCTCCGACGAGAACCTGTTCCGCCAGCTGCAAGCCGTCGACAAGGTCTTGGACGAGATCGGCGCCGGCACCACACCAGCCATCGTTGTGCTCAACAAGATCGACTGCATCGATGACCTGCTCCGATGCGACCTGTGCCGCATTTATCCCGATGCGAGCCTTGTCTCCGCGCTCACCGGGGAGGGTATCGATGCGCTCGTTGAGGCCATCTCGCAGGAGGCGGCTGCGCGCGACCGCATCGTCGATCTGACCATACCCTATGCCCAAAGCGCAACGAGCGCGCTCGTGCATACGTACGGCCAGGTGATGGTCGAGGAGTTCGGCGCCGATGCGGTGCACATCGTCGCCAAGGTGCCCGCCCGTATCGCTGGCCGGCTCACACCGTATCTCGAGGACGCTCCGAGCACCGACCGCTAGCCCGCGCATCCAGTACCGCGCCAAGCTACCGGGTCGGTGGCAATCAGCGTACCGTATGCCGTCGTTGCGGCGCGAGGCGGTAGCGCTCGCTATGCGTGCCCGATGAGGGTGAAGAGCACGATGAGCAACGGCTGATGGGCGAGGTAGATGAGAAGGCTATGCCTGCCAATCGCGCTGAGCGGGGCGATCCAATCGCGGCGCATCCAAGCGGGATAGCCTCCCGGCGAGAGCCGATCGAAGAGGCGTGCCCCGAAGGCGCCTGCCGCGTACAGGAAGCAATAGGGAATGAGCGGATAGTAGTCCCCCGACGTAAAGCCGGGGCCCGGGAGCCCAAGCCAAGCGAGGCCGTCCACTGCATAGAGATGACGGGGAACGGTGTACGTCAGCGCAAACAGGCCGAGGGCGATCAGAAGGCCGAGCAGGGGATGCACGCGCTTGAGGGCAGGGGAGAGCGCGGCCCAACAGAGCGTGCAGGCCGCCATGCAGTACAGGATACCGAAGGAAATGGCGGTGTCGACGCTCGCCACGCTGGTAACGAGCCACACGATGAGCGCCGAGGCGCCGTAGAGCGCCGCACGGCGCAGGTTGTTGTGCGAGAAGCGGGTCATCCAGCCGGCGAGCGCAATGAACACCCAGCTGATCGAGCAGCGCCACACATCCTGTATGACGGGATCGCGGAACCAAGGAAGGTCGAAGCCGTAGATATACACGGCATCGTATGCGGCATGAAAGCATACCATCGATATGATGGTGATGCCGCGCAGGATATCAAAGGCGGCCACGCGCGATGTGATGCGGCTGTTCGCTTCAGGTGCCGTGACGGTGGATGACCCGTGATCTCGAGACGCCATGAGCTGCCTAGAAGCGCCTCATGAGCGCGACGACCTTGCCGAGGATCTGGGGGTTGTCCGCGTAGATGGGCTCCATGGTGTCGTTCTCGGGCTGGAGGCGCACCCGTCCGCGCTCCTTGTAGAACGTCTTCACGGTGGCCTCGTTGTCGATCATGGCGACGACGATCTCGCCGTTCATGGCATTGGGTTGCTCGCGAATGATGAGGTAATCCCCGTTGAAGATGCCGGCGTTGATCATGGAGTCGCCGTGCACCTCGAGCACGAACGAGGACGCATCGGTCGCGATCTCGGTGGGAAGCGTGAAGGTATCCTCGACGTTCTGCTCGGCGAGGATGGGCATCCCGGCGGCGACTCGCCCGACGAGCGGGAGGGTGACCGTGCCGCGGCTCGGGGACTCCTTGACTTCAGCGAGGTTGACGGAGGATCCGTCCTCGTTGAAGAGCTCGAGGGCGCGCGGCTTCGTCGCGTCGCGCTTGATCAGCCCGCGCTCCTCGAGGGCGCTCAGGTGCGCATGCACCGTGGAAGGGGAGGAGAGGCCCACCGCGGCCGCCATCTCGCGCACGCTCGGCGGATAGCCCTTCTCTTGCTGATATTCGCGGATGAAGTCGTAAATCTGCTGCTGGCGCTTCGAGATCTTCCGTGCCATCATACCCTCCTTGTATCCAAACAATTGTTCGATTATTTCTTGACAAGAACAACTGTTCGAAGATAATAGTATACGAACATTCGTTCTCACGCCAGAACTTTTTGTCCGGACGCGACGATATACCTAGTTCCACCACATCGAGGGAAGGGGAACACATGAACACGAAGCGCACGCTCACCGAAGGCAACCTCGCGCTCTCCCTGTCGCAGACGTCGCGTCGCGAGGAGGCATATCCGTACGAGACGCAGATCATCGCGCTCCCGGTGCGGCCTGCGCAGCGCCCGCGCGCCGCGTCTCCTCGGCCCGTGCATATCGCGCCCGCCCCTTCGCCCATGCAATCCGAGCGCCGCCGCGCCCGCCAGGTCTCTTCGCATCAGCCAGGCGTGCGTTCGCTCGTCCGTACAGTCGCAGCCGCGTGCGTGGTGCTCGGGGTGATCGGCATCCTCACCATGGCGCTCTGGTCGGTGCTCCATGCGGAGTCGAGTGCCTATGCGCAGGCGCTGCAGGAGGCTGAGCGCATCACCATCTCGGTCGCTCCCGGCGATTCATTGTGGTCCATCGCTTCCGAGCATGGCGTCGATTCCCTGACGACGCGGCAGACCACCGACCTCATCCGCTCGTGGAACGACCTGGATTCCTCCCTGCTTCAGCCCGGCATGGAGTTGCTCGTGCCCGCCGACCTGTGACCTTGGAAGGCGGCTTGTACGCGGCAATTCCCGCGTATTTCGATTGCATCACAACATATTGAACTTTTTTCGTCCTCAATCACAATCCGTGCTATCCTTGTGAAGTTCATTTCACGGAGGAGGGTGCTATGCGTTGTCCGCGCTGCGGCGGGGCTGATACGCGCGTTATCGATTCGCGCACGCAGGATGCGAGCAACGCCATCAAGCGCCGTCGCGAGTGCCGTGCGTGCGGCTACCGGTTCACGACCTTCGAGCGCTGCGAGGATCCCATCGAGGTCATCAAGAGCGATGGCACGAAGCAGCCGTTCGATCGCAACAAGCTCCTGGTCGGCCTCATGCGCGCGACGTCCAAACGCGATATCGACCTCTCGCAGCTCAATGCCCTGATCGACGACATCGAGGCGGAGCTGCGAGCCGGTACGTTCACGAACGTCACCTCGCACGATATCGGGAACATGGTGCTCAAGCGCTTGGAGAAGCTCGACAAGGTCGCCTATATCCGCTTCGCCTCCGTGTACCGGGACTTCAAGGACATCGATGAGTTCCTCGAGGAACTCGATAAGCTGAGGTGAGCTATGTCGACCATCTCCGTTGCCATCAAGCGTCTCGATCCCACCGTCGAGCTTCCATCCTATGCCTACGCGGGCGATGCGGGGCTTGACCTACGGGCGCAGGCATCGGTCGACATCGAGCCCTTCGAGCGCGTGCTCATCCCGACGGGCCTTGCCATCGCACTGCCCGACGGCTACGCCGGGTTCGTGCAGCCCCGCAGCGGCATGGCGCTCAAGCGCGGCCTTTCCATCGTGAACACTCCGGGTCTCATCGACGCGCATTACCGCGGCGAGCTCAAGATCATCGCGATCAACCTCGATGCCCATGAGACCATCCATATCGAGCGTGGTGAGCGCATCGCCCAGCTCGTCATCCAAGCGGTACCCACCGTGCAGCTCGTCGAGGTCGATGAACTCGACGAGACCGATCGCGGTACCGGCGGATTCGGCTCAAGCGGAGCGGCGTAGTCGCTTCCGAGCACATACTGTTGGTGAAGAACATCCAGAGAAAAGGGGAGAAATGGATTCATTCTTCAAGCTACAGGCGCGCGGTACGAGTACCGCAACGGAATTCCGCGCCGGCCTCACGACGTTCTTGGCGATGGCCTACATCATCATCGTCAACCCGAGCATCCTGTCGGCGGCGGGCATTCCCGAGACCGCCGCGGTCACCGCGACCTGCCTGGGCGCTGCGGTGATGACCATCGCGATGGGCGTCTTCTCGAACCGCCCGCTCGCCTGCGCGTCCGGCATGGGCATCAACTCCATCGTCGCCTTCACGCTGTGCATCGGCATGGGCGTGGGCTGGCAGACCGCCATGGCCGTCATCTTCGTCGAGGGCATCGCGATTCTCCTGCTCGTGCTCTGCGGCCTTCGTGAGGCGATCATGGACGCGATTCCGGTGCCGCTCCGTCACGGCATCTCCATCGGCCTCGGTCTCTTCATCGCCATGATCGGCCTCAAGGACGGCGGCGTCATCGTCGCGAACACCGACACGCTCGTCTCGCTCGGCTCCATCGTCGACGCTGAGGGCGCCCTCAACTTCACGTTCGTCATCGGCGTCATCTCCATCATCCTGACCGTCATCCTGTATTCGATGAACGTCAAGGGCGCGCTCCTGTGGAGCATCATCATCTCCGCCATCATCGGCATCCCGCTCGGCGTGACCCCGCTGCCCGACGGCATCATCGCCCCGCTTGACTTCACCACGTTCGCCGCTCCGTTCCAGGTGAGCGAGCCCTCCGGTGTTATGGGCATCATCGAGGTCATCACCACCCCGACGCTGCTGCTCATGGCCTTCTCGCTCATGATGAGCGACTTCTTCGACACCATGGGCACCGCCATGGCCGTGGCCAAGCAGGGTGACTTCCTTACCGAGGACGGCCGTGTCGAGGACATCAAGCCCATCCTTATCGTGGACTCCAGCGCCGCCATCGCCGGCGGCTTCCTCGGCGCGTCCTCCATCACGACGTTCGTTGAGTCCGCCTCCGGCGCCGCCGACGGCGGCCGTACCGGCCTCACGTCGGTCATCGCGGGTATCTTCTTCCTGCTCGCCGCCTTCTTCTCGCCGCTCATCAACTGCATTCCGTCTGCTGCGACCTGCGGCGCGCTCGTCTTCGTCGGCTTCCTCATGATGAGCGAGGTCTCCGAGATCGAGTGGTCGAACCCCATCGAGGCGTTCCCGGCGTTCATGATCATCGCCGGCATCCCGTTCACCTACTCCATCTCGAACGGCATCGGCCTCGGCTTCATCACCTACGTCATCGTGGCCGTCGTCACCGGCAACGTGAAGAAGGTGCGCCCGCTCATGTGGATTGCCGCCCTCGCGTTTCTCGTGTACTTCCTCATGACCATCATGTAGGGAAATCACTGCATACAAGGGCTGTTTCGAGGGCATCGGAGCGATTCCGGTGCCCTCGTTTCATGCGTGATGGCGGAACTCTATACTTAGGTACCTAATCGTATAGGGGTATGAATGTATAGCATGGTTCAAGACTGGGTAGGCGCTACTACATGAGACGCCACGAGAATCGTGAGGAGCAATCGATGGATACCGTAACCCATGTTCATGATGTCGCGATCATCGGCGGAGGGCCGGCCGGCTATGCCGCGGCCATCTACGCGGCGCGCGCAAGCCTTGATGTGGTGGTGATCGAGCAAGGCATGCCCGGCGGGCAGATCGCCACGACCGAGACCATAGAGAACTACCCGGGCATCGAGCAGATATCAGGCTTCGAGCTCGGGCAGAACCTGCAAGATCACGCGGCATCGGTGGGCGTCGAGTGCGCCTACGGCGTGGTTTCGGCCATCAGGCGCTGCGAGGACGGGAGCTTCATCGTCGAGGCGGATCCCGATTCGTATGCCGTCCGCGCCGTCATCGTCGCGACGGGAGCCAAGCCGCGCCATATCGGGTTCGAGGGCGAAGAGCGCTTCGCTGGTCGCGGCGTGTCGTACTGCGCCACGTGCGACGGGATGTTCTATCGCGGCAAGGACGTCTTCGTCATCGGCGGGGGCACCGCGGCGTGCGAGGAGGCGCTGTATCTCTCGCGCATCGCGCGCTCCGTCACCATGGTCGTGCGGCGCGACGTATTTCGCGCGCCGAAGGGTGTCGTCGACCGGATGCTCGCTGCGGACAATATCGAGGTGCGGTTCGAGACCTCGATTACGGCAGTCGACGGTGAGAACGCGATCTCGTCGATCACGTTCCGAGATAACCGCACGGGCGAGGAACATATCGAGGAGTTCCCGGAGGGCTCGGTCGGCATCTTCGTGTTCGCCGGCACGGATCCCACGGTCGACCTTGTGCGCGACTTCGTCGATCTGGGTGATGATCGCGGTGTCGTGACCGACGAGGATATGGCTACGAGAACGCCGGGAATCTTCTGCGCGGGCGATATGCGTTCGAAGCATCTCCGCCAAGTGATCACTGCGGCAGCCGATGGAGCCATTGCCGGCATGTCTGCCTACCGCTATATTGTCGGTTAGCTATTCAAGATAATATATCTTATGTAAGGTTGTTAAGACGAAGGCTTGCTGGTTACCTAAGCGTCGTAGCGGTTGTCGCCCCACCGATGGAGCAACATCCACCCTGCTGTGAAAAGGAGCTTACTAAAAACAGACGACGGCTCGCGGAATTGCTTCTGCGAGCCGTCGCATATTGTGAAGCGTTGTAGACGGTATACGCGTTACCAGCCGTAGCCGATGATGAGGCCATCCTCCTCGGCGTAGTACGAGCACAGGCCGCCGCACGGCATGATCGTGACCTCCGCGTCCGGCCAGTCAGCATGGATGCGCGCCTCGAGCTCCTGCGCTGCGCGCTCGTTAAACACATGGTCGATGTAGACCGAGCCTCCGCTGTACCCATCGGCCTTCATCGTCGCGACGATTTTCTCGAACGCCTTGCGCTGCGAACGCGCCGGCCCCACGACCTTGATGGTGCCCTCGCTGCTCGCGGTGCCGAGGATACGGATCTTGAGCTTGTTCGCGAGTGCACCGGCCATCTTGGGCATGCGACCCGCTTTGGTGAGGTTCTCGTAGCTAGAAAGCAGGAACAGGACCGTTGATGCCTGCTCCAGGTCGCAGATATGGGCGGTAACCTCATTGAACGTGGCATCGGGGTGCGCCAGGCGGTACCGGTCGACCTCGACCGCGAGCAGCTCGAGCTTGCCGCCGGCCGCGCGCGAGTTCACGATGAAGATGTTGCGATCGGCATCCTCCTCGAGCACCATATCGCGCGCCATGACGGCCGCCTCATAGCTCCCTGAAAGGTTCGCCGAGATGGTGATCGCGATTACGTTGTCCGCGCTCCGGAACAGATCCGCCCATTCACCGACGCTCGGGCACGCGCTCGAGGACGCGGATTCCTCGGCAGAGACCTTTCGATTGAGCTCGGCGACGTCGAGCGAGTCATCATCGATGAACTCCTCGCCCGCGACATTGATCTTGAGCGGCGCAAAGCGATAGATCGTATCGGGTGCCTGCGGCTGGAAGCCGCGAAGGTTGCAACTCGAATCAGCGATTATGGCCCAACTCATGGTTCGATCCTTTCATGAGGGCTCACCCTACGTACATCCTAGCACGTCGATAAACACATCACGTGGTTTTCAAAACAATATGATACTATATCTTACACAAGATGTGCGGTTCGGAGTCCCTGTGACGCGGCAACGCACCCCGATACGACCAAGCGAGGTGGCCGACTATGGCACAGCATACAAAAGTTATCGCGATGACGGATAACGGCGGTGCGATCACCCGCGACGACGTCACCCCGACCGTCCTCCCCGACGCCTTCCTCACCTCGGAATTCGCCCAGCAGTTCACGGAGTTCCACCTCCCCCGCTACCACGAGCTGCCCACGGTGAACCTCTACCGTGACCAGGTGATCGGCATCGTCGAACAGGCGCTCGCCCCGTTCTCTGACTGTATCGAGGGAGATCTGCTCACGCCCTCCATGGTGAACAATTACGTCAAGGCTGGCCTGATCTCGGCGCCCGTGAAGAAGCAGTACGGGCGCGAGCACATCGCACGGCTCATCGTGATCTGCATCTTCAAGCAGGTCCTCTCAATACAGGCCATCGCACGGCTGTTCCGAATCCAGAAGCTCACGTACCTCGTCGACGTCGCCTTCGATTACGTGGCGACGGAGCTCGAGAACGCGGTGCACACGGCGTTCTCGCTGGGGGACGCCCCCATCCCGGACACCGCCTCGCAGGTCACCCGCGAATCGCTCCTCGTGCGCAACGCGGTCATGGCCTTCGCCGCAAAGGCGTATCTCATGGGGTACTTGCACTACCTGGGCTTCGATGAGGCGAACGGCAGGGGCAAGGCCTAAGCAGGTTTCTGGGCCGCACTCAGTGAATATCTCGAGATGAATATGCCCGCCCATCAAACGTCGGAACGTCGATGGGCGGGCTTCGTGCACAAGAGATGCGAAAAATCGCCTAGATATTGCCACCGCCGAGCGGGGTGCCGCAGTCGTAGATGCTGCCATAGCCGATACCGCGACCGTAATTCCACGCGCCGTAAATCTGCCCGCCGCCCACGTAGAAAGCCACGTGACCCGGATAGAAGACGAGGTCGCCGTACTGCAGCTGGCTGATGTCGGTGGTATAGCGGCCGTTGTTCATGACGTACTCGCGCTGCGCGGAGGAGCTGTGCGGCATGTAGACGCCGATCTGCGCATACGACCACGACACGATGCCGGAGCAATCGAAGCCCACGGAGGGGTCGGCCGCACCGTAGACATAGGGCGCACCCGCCTGCGTGAAGGCGTACTGGAGCGCGGCGCTACCGACCGACGAGGTGCCCGAAGACGAGCCGCCGCCTGAGTTCCCGGTATCCGAGCCGCCGGTATCGGGCACGGGATCGGGGCCGGGCGTCGGCGTGGGCGCCGGGGTGGAATCATCCGTGGTGTCGCTCGCGGGAGGCGTGACGACGGGGCTGTCGCTCGTGGAGGCGCTACCGTCCTCGGCGGACTGCATGCCGGCGGCGAGCTGCTCGTTCTGGGCGGCTTCAGCCGCAAGCTGCTCGCGCATCTCCTCGGAAAGGGAGTTCACGAGCGCCTGGGCGTCCGTCTGGTTCTGCTGGACCTCGGAGACCTTCTGCTCCATCGCGGCGATCTCTTGTTCCTGCTGCGCCTGCGACTGCTCGAGGTCGGCCTTGAGCGTCTGGACATGCTCGATGGCCTCCGCTTGGGCATCGGATACCTTGTTGGCGTAGTAGACGCGCGACACGAGGTCGTCGAAGCTCGATGCGCCGAGCACGACGTCGAGCAGCTGCCCGCCACCGCCCTTGTAGTCGTCCGCGGCGCTCTGGGCGAGCGTCTTCTGGGACTCCTGGAGCTGGGTCTCGGTCTCCTCGATCTCGCCCTTGATGATCTCGAGCTCGCGCGCGGCGTCCGCAAGGTCTTCCTGGAGCTGGGCGTATTCGGCACCGATGGACTCAAGCTGCGCCTGGGCGCTCGCGAGGTCGGATTCAAGGTCTGCGTAGGCCGGTGCAGCGTGAAGCAACGCCGCGCCAAGGGAAACGGAGAGCACGGCGACAGCGGCACAACGGGTCAGAACGCGTCGGGAATCTCTCAAAGACATAGATGATCCTTCGTTTAGGGTACGATTGGCATGATTATACCGTCGCGCATTCGCGCGGGACACGTTTTACGCCAAACGTAAGCAAAACCTCAAAGTGTTTCGATATAACGTTCGCAAGCACGCCGTAAACCGCGATGCGCGTATGGCGTGCGCAGGGATATACCGTGCGTCTCTTGTCGCAGCGATCGACGTCGGAGCTACTGCACCTGCACCAGGCTCACGAACTGTACCGAACCGTCCTCCTCGAGGAGCGGGCGGGGGTTCAGGAAGGCGAGCTCGAGGATGCAGCCGTATCCGACGAGCTCAGCGCCCATCTCGCGCACGAGCTTGCCCGTGGCGGCCGCGGTGCCGCCGGTCGCCACAAGGTCGTCGACGATGAGGACGCGGTCGCCCGCGCCGAGCGCGTCGGCATGGATCTCGAGCGTGTCGGTGCCATACTCGAGCTCGTAGCTCACCGAGACCGTCTCGCGCGGGAGCTTTCCGGGCTTGCGCGCGGGGACGAAGCCGGCTCCGAGCTCGAGCGCGACAGGGACGCCAACCATGAAGCCGCGGGCCTCCGGGCCGATGACCTTGGTGATGCCCGCGTTTTGGAACGGCTCGGCGATGGCCTCGACGGCGCGGCGCATCGCCTCGGCATCGGCGAAGAGCGGCGTGATGTCCTTGAAGACGACGCCCGGCTCGGGATAATCCGGGATGTCGATGATGCGCGATGCGAAGTCGAAATCAGCCATGGCTCTCCCCTATCCTAGCTGCGGCGCCGTGTGCGCGGCGTCCGATCGGTTCCGGTTGCTGCGGTCGTCGGGGCGGCAGCCTGCTCCGACGCCTCCTTATGCGCCGAACGCGCGGCCTCGGCGCGTGCGAGCTCGTCATCGATGGAGTCGACGTCGGCGTCCTTCACGACGACGTTGAGCGACTCGAACACGCGCGCCTTGAGCAGCGCCGTGTGCAGGCCATCGGTGAGGTCGTGGAGCTTCTTGAAGGCGCGCTCGATCTTGGCGTTGCGGTCCTCGTCGCTATCGTCCAGGCCGAGCATGCCCACGAGCACCTGCTCGTACATCGTCGACTCGCGGTTCGCCGAGACCACGTACTGGCGCAGGTTGCGCGGCTCGATGTGAAAGCGCGAGAGCTCGTCGCAGAAGCGGATGATCTCGAAATCGTTGCCATCGATGAGCTCGCGGTTCTTCGGACTCTTGACGATGCGCACGAGGTCGTTCTGCGCAAGCGAGCGCACGAACGAGATGCTCACGCCCAGAAGATCGGGCACGTCCTCCAGGGGATGGAGCTTCTGCTTCGTCTCCTTGGGCTGCGCCTTCATGGGCACGTCGGACAGCAGGCCGACCTCGTAGGCGAGCGTGTGCAGGTCGTCGGCGCTCTCGAGGCGCTGCTTGATCACGTTGAGCGGCATGTAGCGCGTCTTCTGCAGATGCAGGATGACCTCGAGCCGTTCCACGTCGTCGCGGGAATACTGGCGGTACCCCTTGGGCGTGCGATGCGGTGTGATGAGCCCCTCGTCCTCCAGGAAGCGGATCTTGGAGTTCGAGAGGTCCGGATTTGTGCCGCGAAGCAGGTTGACGACCTGGCCGATACTGAGGTAGCTGCGATCGGCCACCGCTATTCACCCGTCTCGATGCGCTCCGGGGTGCGCTCGTGGTAGACCAAGGTGAACGTGCCGATCTGCACCGTGGAGCCATCATGGAGCGGCGCGGCGGTGACGATGGCGCCGTCGACCCAGGTGCCGTTCAGTGAGCCCAGGTCCTCGATGGTCGTACCGAAGGGCGTGCGCACGATCTTGGCGTGCGTGCGCGAGACGGTCATGTCGTTCAGGAAGATGGCGTTCGCGGGATCGCGGCCGATGGAGGTCTCCGGATCGATGATCTCGAAGGTGTTGCCGGTCTGGGGCCCCTTGATGATCGAGATGACGGGATCGGTGATGCGTGCGCTCTTCATGAGGTCCGGCGCGGTTGCGTCATCGGTGGGAATGCGGAACACGCGGGTGGAATCGCTTGCGGAATCTACCATGAATTCTCCCAACACACGATAAGCCGAGGCATCCTCGGCCAGACATCATAGCTCTGCGCCTATTCTACCGCACGGGAACGCCCTCGTGCGGGCGAGCTCAGGATACCCCGTCACCCTCCACGATTTCCGGGTTGAGGAAATCCTCGTCCTCATCCTCGGGGTGCTCGATGGCGCGCTTGGCCGCGAGGGCGCCCTTCACCGTGTAGATGACGGCCGTGATGAGCGAGAACGCGACGCCGAGGTACACGAGGTACATCCCGAGGGGCACGGTGCGGCCGTCGAGGCCGGGGAACAGCGGCGCGTAGGCGCCCAGGATGCCGAGGCCGGGAACCTTCGGCAGGCCGAGCAGCATGAGGGAGAAGCCGGTCATGAGCAGGGCCGTAGCGGCCTTGCCGGTATAGACGACATCGATGGGGCGCTTGTGGAAGCGGCGCACGATGACGTTGCCGATGGCGAGGTAGACGTCGCGCGCGATGATGACGACGCAGACCCACAGCGGGAGCTCCTGGCGCACCACGAGCCCGAGCACGCCGGTGAAGAGCAGGGCGCGGTCGACGACGGGATCCATGAGCTTGCCGAGCCAGCTCACCGTATGCGTCTTGCGCGCGATGGTGCCGTCGAGCCAGTCCGTGCTCGCAGCGATGGCGTAGATCACGAGGCAGACATAGCGATTGACATCGGTGATGAAGAGATAGAGAAAGACGAAGGTGAGGACGAGGCGGAGCGCGGTGATGAAATTCGAGATCGTGAAGACCTGGTTCGAGGGAAACTCGGACGTGCCGACGAGCTCCCGCTTGACCTTCCTGCGAATTCCCACGATACTCCCCTAGCGAATCAACCTGGCACACACTGCTTTGGATGATACCCAAAGGCAGGAGCGTTAAGCCCGGCGACAGTATACAAAAAGGGCGCCGGATCCATCCGGCGCCCTGAATAATCTGGTCGGGACGACTGGATTTGAACCAGCGACCCCTTGACCCCCAGTCAAGTGCGCTACCAAACTGCGCCACGTCCCGTAACCGTGCTGCATCGCACAGCAAAAGATACTTTACTCAAGTCGTGCCCATTATGCAAGCACGAATTATGAAAACCTTGAAGCGCCGCGGTTTAGCTCGCCATGCGCTGGAGGATCTCGCGCGCGAGCTCAGCCTTCGCAAGGACGGGCAGCTCCTCGACGCCGTCCGCCGTGACCCACCAGGCCTTGTCGGTATCGCTTCCGAAGCCGGAATCGCTGCGGCTCACGTCGTTCGCGACGATGGCGTCGCAGCCCTTGCGGTCGAGCTTGCGCCGGGCGTACGCCACGGGATCTCCCGTCTCGGCGGCGAAGCCCACCACGACCCGGTCCCCCTTGCGCTCGGAGAGGGCGCGCAGGATGTCTTCCGTGGGAACGAGCTCGATGGAGGAGAGCGGCTCGATGCCCTTCTTGAGCTTATGGTCCGCGGGATGCGCGGGGGTGTAGTCCGCGACCGCGGCGGCGCAGATGGCCATCGTCGCCTGCTCGAACGACGTGAGCGCCGCATCGAGCATCTCCTGCGCCGTCTCGACCCGCTCGACCCGCATGCCGTGGGGCGCCGGCGCATCGCAGGGGCCGAGCACGAGCGTGACCTCGGCGCCCATGTCGCGCGCGGCGCGGGCGAGCGCGATGCCCATCTTGCCCGAGGAGCGGTTCCCGATGAAGCGCACCGGGTCGATGGGCTCATGGGTGGGCCCGGCCGTGATGAGCACGCGCTCCCCTGCGAGCGCCTGCGACGCGGCGAGCGCGCGCTCAGCCGCATCGGCGATGAGCTCGACTTCGATGAGCCTCCCCTCGTCGACATCCCCGCACGCGAGGTAGCCCGAGCCAGGCCCCACCTGCGCGACGCCGCGTTCCCGCAGGGTCGCCATGTTCTCCTGCGTGACCTGCGCGCGCCACATGTTCGCGTTCATCGCGGGGGCGACCACGATGGGCGAGGTCGCGGCAAGGAGCGTCGTGGAGAGCAGGTCGTCGGCGATACCCGCCGCCATCTTCGCGATGACGTTCGCGGTAGCCGGGGCGACGATGATGACGTCGGCTTCCTTCGCGAGCGAGATGTGGTGGATGGGATCGCTCGGGTCATCGAAGAGGCCGAGCGCCACGGGCTCGCGCGTGAGCGCGCGGAAGGTCGTGGGATCCACGAAGTGCGTCGCATGCTCGCTCATGAGCACCTTGGCGCGCGCGCCGCGGCGCTGAAGCTCGCGCACGAGCTCGCACGCCTTGTATGCCGCGATGCAGCCCGTCACGCAGACGAGCGCGCAGCGCCCCTCGAGCGCGCTCACGATGCATCCCCCTCGTCGTCCGCATCGACCACGAGGATGCGGTGGCAATAGGGGCATTCGGTGATCTGCCCGCCGCGCTTGACCTCATCGAGCGACGACTCCATGAGCTTCGTGCGGCAGAGGGTGGGCGTGTCGTCGCGGAGCGCCTCGACGCCGAGGCCCTTGAACGTGGCGGCTGCCTGCTCATACGCGCGCTGAAGCTCCTCGCCGAGCGCGGCGTGCAGGCGCTCGCGTTCCGCCTGGGCGGCGGCGATGCGCTCCTGGATGTCGGTCGCGACCTCACGGGCGCGCACCGCCTGCGCCTTGACCTGGCCCTCGAGGCGCTCGATGGCGGTGGTACCTTTCGCCTCGCGTTCGAGTACGCGGTCAAGTGCCCCCTCGCGCTCGCGCTGGTCGAACGCGACCTTGTCGAGGGCCTTGGCGAGGTTCGAGAGCTCGATCTCGAGGTCCTGCACCTCGCGGTAGTCCGTGAGCCGCGCCGCCTTCGCCTGCGCGCCCTCGACCTGCTCGCGGTAATAGGCCTCTTCATCGGCAAGATCCGAGAGATCCGTCTCGATATCCTTGCGGGCGCCCTTCACCTTGAGCATCTCCTCGCGGGCGCGCGCAAGGTGCTTGCGCAGGCGCTGCAGCTCGATGAGCTCGGGGAGCTTGGAGAGCTCGAGGCGCAGGCGCTGCAGCTCGAGGTCGGTTTCCTGCAGCTTCAGCAGGCGTGCACCATCATTCATGCAAGTCTTCCTCCCGTGTAGGTCCACCATGGGCGTTCTTTCCTCCGCGTGCGCTCCGCGACCGCGATGCGCTCGGGAGCTATCCCCGCGTGCTCGCATGCGCATGCGAGCACCTGGCAGAAGGGCTCCTCGGAGACGTCGTGCCCCAGCAGCACGACACCGAGGCCGCGCGCGGCCAAATCCTGGCACACATGATACCCTGCCTCGCCGCAGACGATGGCGTCCGCCCCCGCGCGGAGCGCGAGGTCACCGAAATGGCCGAGGCTGCCGCCCATGAAGGCGACGCGCGTCACCTGGGATGCGGGCGCGCCCCAGACGCGCAGGTCGACGTCGAGGGCTTCCGCGGCACGCGCGGCGAGGTCGCGCAGGGTGCAGGGTTCAACGTCTGCGATCGCACCGTAGCCGGGCACCGCGGGATCGTCCGCATGCTCGAGCGAGGTCGCGGACGTGATTCCCAGGCGCGCCGGAAGCGCCTCCCGCGCCGCGAGCGAGCGATCGAGGTTCGTATGGAACGAGAGCACGCTCACCCCGAGCCGAGCGGCCTCGAAGACCGCTGCGCCCGCCTGGGGGCGGTCGGACGCGAGCGGCGTGAAGGCATCAGGCGCCTCGATGTAGACGGGATGATGCGCGACGAGGACGTTCGCACCCATCGCATGCGCCGCGCGCACCTCCTCGGCCGTGGCATCGAGCGCCACGCGCACGAGGCGCACCTCGTCGGCGGGGTCGCCGACGGAAAGGCCGACATGGTCCCACGCTTCCGCCTGCTCGCGCGGGAAGGCATCGAATAGGGCGGCCTCAAGCTCGCGCACCTTCATGGACGGCTCCCTTCCACGATGTCGAGCAGCGCGTCGGCGAACGCGACAAGGTCATCTGGATCGACGCGGTCATCGAACGAGATACGGAGCGACCCGTTCGCCGCCTCGCCGGGAAGCCCCATCGCCGTGAGGACATGGCTCGCCTCCGCGCTCGCGCTCGAGCAGGCGGAGCCGGCGGAGACGCAGAAGCCGCGCTGGTCGAGGCGGAGGATGAGGTCCTCGGACTCGAACCCGTCCACGTACACGGACACGATGCCGCCGAGGCGCTCGGCGGGCACCGGCAGACCGAGCGTCGCGTGGATGCGGCTCGAGGTGGTGAGGCGCTCGTAGAGCGCTCCGGAGAGCTCCCGAAGGCGTGTCCAATCGGCCTCAGCGTTCGGGGCGAGCAGGCGGGCGACCGCAGCGAGGGCGAGCGCGGAGCGCACGTCCTGCGTGCCCGGGCGGCGCCCCGCCTCCTGTCCACCGCCGCGCGCCTGGGGCGAGAACGGCGTCGCGCGCCTGAGGTAGAGCGCGCCCACGCTCACCGGGGCGCCGACCTTGTGGCCGGCGAGTGAGAGCGCGTCGACGCCGAGCGCGTCCACGTCGATGGGCACGTGGAGATAGCCCTGGATGGCGTCGGTGTGAAAGCGCGCGCCCCTTGCATGCGCGGCCTGGGCGAGCGCGCGGATGGGCTGGAGCGCCCCCGTCTCGTTGTTCGCGAACATGATCGAAACGAGCGCGACGTCGTCCCCGAGCACCCGCTCGAGGTCATCCGGCTCGATGCGCCCATGGGCGCCCGGCTTCACGACGTCAACGGTGAAACCCGATCGCCTGAGCGCGGACAGGTTATCGAGGACGGAATCGTGTTCGATCGCGGAGGTCACGATGCGCGTACGGTTCGGCTCATGCGCGCGCACGGCCTCCGCGATGCCCGTGAGCGCGAGCACATTGGCCTCCGTGCCGCCCGAGGTGAAGACGACCTCCTGGGGGCGCACGGCGGTACCGAGAGAGCGGGCGACGTCACGACGTGCGCGCTCGAGCGCCGCGGCGGCCTCCCTCCCTAGCGAATGGAGCGAGTTGGGGTTCGCGCCCGCGATGCGCGATGCGTCATAGGCGCGCAGGGCGTCGATGGCTTCCGGGCGAAGCGGGGTCGACGCGGCGTAGTCGAGGTTCACCATGCGAGTCGGGTTCATGAACGGGCGCCCTCGAGCGCGGCCTTCGCGAGCGCGCGCATGCGGTCGATCTCCGCGTTCGGGTCGGCGGCGCCGTACACGGCGGAACCCGCGACGAAGGTGTCCGCGCCCGCTGCGGCGACCCGCTCGATGTTCCCCGCGGAGATGCCCCCGTCGACCTCGATGCGCGGGCGGGCGCCGACGCGGTCGCAGAGCGCGGCAAGCCGCTCGATCTTGGTATAGGTGCCCTCGATGAAGCGCTGGCCGCCGAACCCGGGGTTCACGCTCATGACGAGCACCATGTCGAGGTCGGTCAAGATGTCCTCGAGCGCGCCCACGGGCGTGGCGGGGTTCAAGACGGCACCTGCCTGGGCCCCGCGCTCCTTGATGTGGGAGACGGTGCGGTGCAGGTGCGTCGAGGCCTCGGCGTGGACGGTGATGATGTCCGCCCCCGCATCGAGGTACCAATCGATCGTCTCGTCAGGGTTCGAGACCATCATGTGCACGTCGAGCGGGATGTCGGTCACGCGGTTGCAGGCGGCCACGACGTTCGGCCCGAACGTGAGGTTGCCGGTGAAGTGGCCGTCCATGACATCGACGTGGATGAGGTCGGCATGCGAGATGCGCTCGAGGTCGCGCGCAAGGTAGGCGATGTCGGCGGAGAGGATCGATGGTGCGATGCGGGGTTCGAAGCTCATGTCGTTCCTTTCAGCGTGTATGTCGGAATCGCGATTGGGGGATGTGCCCGCGGCTACCGCTACCGGTCGAGCCCGTAGAACTCCTCGGTGGGCGTGCGCACGATGAGGGCCTCGAGCGCCTCGTCGAGCGTCATGCCGCGGTAGAGCGCCGCCTCGAGGCAGAACGTGATGGGCGCGTCCACGCCGAGGTGCCGGCAGAGCTCGGCGGTGCTCTTCGCGGCCGCGGCCCCCTCGACCACCATGTGTGTGCGCGCCTGGTAGGCATCGAGCGATTCGCCATGGGCGAAGGCGACGCCGAAGGAGCGGTTGCGGGAGTGCTCGGAGGTGCACGTCACCACGAGGTCGCCCATGCCGGCAAGGCCCATGCAGGTCATGGGGTCGCCGCCGCGCGCGTGCACGATGCGGCTGATCTCGGCCAGGCCGCGGGTCATGATGAGCGC
This sequence comes from Enorma timonensis, assembly GCF_000321165.1. Taxonomy (NCBI): domain Bacteria; kingdom Bacillati; phylum Actinomycetota; class Coriobacteriia; order Coriobacteriales; family Coriobacteriaceae; genus Enorma; species Enorma timonensis. The sequence goes on along the minus strand of NZ_CAPF01000014.1, from coordinate 134,716 downwards.
AAGCGTGTTGTCGCCGTAGCCCGACCCCGCCGCGATGCCGCAGACGATGGCGATGACGTTCTTCACCGCGCCGCACGTCTCGACGCCCACGACGTCAGAGGACGCGTAGAGCCTGAACGCGGGCGAGATGAGCAGGTCCTTGAAGAAGGCGACGACGCCCGGGTGCTCGGAGGCCACCACGGCGGCGGCGAGCGTGCCGCGGCAGATCTCCTCGGCGTGGTTGGGGCCGGAAAGCGCGGCGACGCGCTCCGGGTGGCCGAGCTCCTCTTCCACGACCTCCGTCATGAGCTTGCCCGTCCCCGGCTCGATGCCCTTCGTGAGGCAGAGCACGGGCACATCGGCGGCGATGTACGGGGCGGCCCCGTGGATGGTCGCGCGGATGAAGGGCGACGGCACGACGACGATGACACCCTCGGCGCCCTCGAGCGCCTCACAGAAGTAACCCGTGGCGCGCACGTTATCGGGCAGCGTGTAATCGGTGAGGTAGAGCGGGTTGCGATGGTGCTCGCTGATGCCGGCGGGCACCGGCTCGTCATGCGACCACAGCATGACCTCGTCGGCCCGCGCGGCCGCGACGCCGGCGATCGCCGTCCCCCACGATCCGGCGCCGATGACGGTGACCTTCACGGCTTACCCCTCCTTCTTGCTGCCGAAGGACAGCTTCGATTCCGTACCGGCGCGCAGGCGCGCGATGTTCGCCCGATGCGCCCACACGACCGTCCAACCCAGAAGCGCCCACACCGCGATGACGGCAGGGGAAAGATAGGGCACGAGGATGGAGACGGTGAGCGGGACGAGCGCCGCCGTCACGATCGAGCCCACGGAGACGTACCGCGTGATCGCGACGAGCATGATGAAGATCGCGAGGTGGATGAGGGCGAGCGGCCAGAAGAACCCGAACAGGATGCCCACGCCTGTGGCGATGCCCTTGCCGCCGTGGAAGTGCAGGTAGGGCGAGAAGATGTGCCCATAGAGGCAGGCGAGCGCCACGAAGGCCACCATGAGCTGGACGCTCACCCCGGGCGCCCAGGAGATCCCCCATAGGACGCCCATGGCGGCCCGCATGCAGATCGTGCCCTTGAGCAGGTCGCAGACGAGCGTGAGCGCCGCCACCTTGGGACCGGCGACCCGAAGCGCGTTCGTGGTGCCGATGTTGCCCGACCCCTCGTGCTGCAGGTCCTTGTGGCTCATGGCCTTGGCGAGGATCTTCCCGAAGGGGATCCCGCAAATGAGGTAGGACACGAGCATCAAGCCGAGCGTGGCGTAGACCGCCACATCCACTCCATAGGTCATGTTACTCCCCCGCTTCCTTGCGATCGTGCTTCTTGTGGAAGTACAGGCGGATGGGCGTGCCCTCGAAGCCGAACTCGGCGCGCATGCGGTTCTCGACGTAGCGGCGGTACGTGTCGTTCACGAGGTCGGGGTGGTTCACGAAGAAGGTGAAGGCGGGCGGGTTCGTGCCGGTCTGCGTCACGTAGTGCATGCGCAGGCGGCGCTTGCCGTCCACGACGGTATGGCCGAACTCGCGCAGCCCCGTGAGGAAGCGGTTGAGCGCCGAGGTGGAGATGGTCTTGGCGCGCTCGGCGGCCGCGGCGTCGATGAGCTTCCAGATCTTCTCGACCGAGCGGCCCGTGAGCGCCGAGATGCGCAGGATGGGCGCCCAGGGGGCAAGCGTCATGCGACGGTTCACCGTGTCGAGGGCCTGCTCGCGCTTGTAGTCGTCGTCGAGGAGGTCCCACTTGTTGAGCAGGATCACGAGGGCGCAGCCGCGGTCGATGGCGAGGTTCGCGACCTTCTGGTCCTGCTCGGTCATCCCGACGCCGGAATCCACGACGAGCAGCGCCACGTCGGCGCGATCGATGGCACGGAGCCCGCGCACCATGGAGTAGTACTCGATGTTCTCGTACACGGTGCTCTTCTTACGGATGCCCGCCGTGTCCACGAGGCGGTAGCGGCGTCCGTCGCGCTCCACGTAGGTGTCGATGGCATCGCGCGTGGTGCCCGCGATGTCGGAGACGATGGAGCGCTCCGAACCGATGATCTTGTTGAAGAGCGACGACTTGCCCGCGTTCGGGCGGCCGATGATCGCGACGCCGAGCGCATCGGGATAGGGATCGTCCTCGTCCTCCCCTTCCTCGGGCAAAAGCGACACGACCTCATCGAGCAGGTCGCCCGTGCCGTGCCCGTGGTGCGCGGAGATGGGACGGGGGTCGCCGATGCCGAGCGAGTAGAACTCCCAGAGGCGCTCGTCCTCGCGGGCGGGGTTGTCGAGCTTGTTCACGAGCAGGAGGACCGGCTTCTTCACGCGCTTCAGCATGCGCGCGACCGATTCGTCCTCCTCGGTGACGCCCACGGAGCCGTCGACGACGAAGAGGACCACATCGGCCTCCTCCGCGGCGGCGAGCGCCTGGTCGCGGATCGAGGTGGAGAAGACGTCATCGCTCTTCATGGGCTCGATGCCGCCCGTGTCGACGAGCGTGAACTCGCGTCCGTTCCAATCCGCGTCGTGGTACGAGCGGTCGCGCGTCACGCCGCGGCTCTCATGCACGATGGCGTCGTTCGTGCCCGCAAGGCGGTTGACGAGCGTCGACTTGCCGACGTTCGGCCTTCCCACGATGGCGACGATGGGTTTCATGCGCACTCCTTCGTATCGGTGCCCTCGCACCGGGTGTTAGACGATGTGCTCGCAGGTCGCGAGGAGGTCGCTCGGCATGGTCGACGACACCGCGACCGTGGCCCCGCGCCCCTCGAGCTCCCCGACGAGACGCATCCGATGATACCCGTCCAGCGTGACGCCGTCGGCGTTGAAGATGGCGTCCGGCACAATCAACATGACCCGCGCGAGGTCGCCGGGCAGCTGGGCGAGGATGTCGCAGGCGCAGATGAGGCCCGTGACATCGACGTTGCCGCCGAAGTAGTCGTTCTTGATGGGCAGGACGAGCCCGCCAAGCCCCGGCTCTCCGACGAAGCGCTCGACGGTCGGCGCGGCCGCGGCGCCGCTCAAGACCACGAGCTCCAGGCCCGCCGCGCGCAGGCGCTCGCGGAGGCCTTCGATGCGCGCGGCCTCCGCGGAGCGCAGCGCCAGAGCCTCGTCGAGGTAGCTCCGGATCATGCCGATGCCGTCGTAGTACTGCGGGTAGCCGTCATAGGAGGCGGCCTCGGGCACGGGCAGCCCGGCGTCGAGGTAGAACTCGTCGGCGAGCTGGAAGACGGTGCGCCCGCGCTCGGCGCGAGCGCGCTCCTGGTAGGGCCGCACCTGCTCGATGACGGCGCGGGCCGATGCGGGGTCGTCCGAATACGATGCGGTGAAGCGGTCCTGGAAGCGGGTATAGCCAAGCGGCACGATGCCGAGGCTCGTCACCTGCGATCGCGCCGCGCACCACGCGAGCGTGCGATCGAGCTCCACACCGTCGTTCTCACCCGGTACGAGGACGATCTGGGCGTGGATCTCGATGTCCGCCCCGATGAGCCGCTCGAGCACCTCCAAGCCGCGCGCGGCGTTTCTGCCCATGAGGCGGCGGCGCACGTCGGGGGAGACCGCGTGGAGCGACACGTTCATGGGGCTCAGGCGGTGCGTGATGATGCGCTCCACATCCTCGTCCGAGAGGTTCGTGAGCGTGACGAAGTTCCCCTGCAGAAAGCTCAGGCGGTAGTCGTCGTCGCGGATGTAGAGCGTGCCGCGCATGTGCGGCGGCAGCATGCGCATGAAGCAGAACGTGCAGGCGTTCACGCAGGTGCGCATGCCGTCGAAGACCGCGCCGTCGAACTCGATGCCCCAGTCCTCGCCGGGAAGCCGCTCGAGGTAAGCGGTGTCGATGAGGCCGTCGCGCTCGTCGAGCACCTCGAGCTCGCAGGTCGCGTCGGAGGCCTCCCAGAGCCAGTCGACCATATCGGCGAGCGGCGCGCCGTTGACGCTGAGCACGCGCATGCCCGGCTCGATCCCGGCGTCGTCGGCGGGGGACTCGGGCGCGACGGCGGTGACGAGGGCTCCCCGGGCGTCGGCATCGCGCGAGCGGCCGTAATCCGCGCGCTCGCGGGCATAGGGCGGAAGCTCGGGCATCTCGTTCACTCCCCGCTCATGATCTGCTCGATGCGCGCGCGGACGCGGTCGATATGCTCCTGCGGCGTCGAGGCGCCGGCCGTGATGCCCACCTCGCGGGCGCCCGCGAACCAAGCGGGGTCGAGCTCGCCCTCGGATTCAATGTGATGCGTGGACGCGCACGCGGCGGCGCAGATCTCGGCCAGGCGGCGCGTGTTGCCGGAGTTCTTGCCGCCCACGACGATCATGCAGTCCGAAGCGGCCGCGAGCTCGGCTGCCGCCCGCTGCCTCTCCTCGGTCGCCTTGCAGATGGTGTTCACGACGCGCAGCTCCCGCACGCGCGGGGCGAGCGCGGCGACGATCTCGGAGAGGCGCTGGGCGGTCTGGGTCGTCTGCACGACGACGCCGACCTTCGGCTTGAGCGCGAGGCCGGCGACCTCGGAGGCCTCCCCCACCACCTGCGCGGGCGCCCCGGCATGCCCGAGGATGCCCTCGACCTCCGGGTGCCCCGCCTCGCCGATCACGAGCAGCTGGTAGCCCTCGCGCGTGAGCTGGGCGGCCGCGTCGTGCACCTTCTTCACGTACGGGCAGGTGGCGTCGACCACGTCGAGCCCGCGCGCACGGGCGGCGTCGACGACCTCGGGCACCACGCCGTGCGTGCGGATGATGAGCGTGCCCGCGCGCGCATCGTCGAGCGTCTCGGCGAGCTCGACGCCGGAGCTCGCGAGGTCGCGCACGACGAGCGGGTTATGGATGAGCGGGCCCAAGGTGTGGACGGGGGGCGTTGCCTCCGCACCGCAGCGACGGGCGAGCTTGAGGGCGCGCTCGACGCCATAGCAGGCGCCGGCGTGGTCGGCCACGCGGATGTTCGCGGTCATGCCTACCGCCTCCCCGGATGCTCGGCGCGCAGCTCGTCGCGGACCGCGTACATGCGGCGGATCGATTCGTCCTCGAGCCATTGCAGGCGCTCGCGACGTCCCACGTCCGCAGGGGCGTCGGTGAGCGAGAGGCCCTCACCGCAGCGGATCCACGTCTTGAGCGGCCGCATGATGTGCGACCCCTCGGGCGTGATGTCGCGGAAACCGCAGACGGCGATGGGCACGACGCGCGCCTTGGCCATCTGCGCGATGAGGGCGAAGCCGCCGTGCACCTCGACGGGTTGGTCATCCGAGCGGATGCGCGTCCCCTCGGGGTAGATGAGGACGTCCTCGCCGCGCTTCAGGGCGTGCTGGGCGCGACGGAGCGATTTCATGTCAGCGGTGCCGCGGTCCACGGGGATGCCGCCCACGCGCGCGAAGAACCAGCGCACGATGGGGTTCTTGTTGAACTCGGACTTCATGATGGGCCTAACGCGGCGCCCCGTGCGCACGATATGGCAGACGGTCGCCACCACCTCGCCCATCGACGTGTGGTTCGAGATGATGATGGAGCCGGTCTCGCCCTTCGGCAGGAGCTCCTCGGGACGCTCGACGCGCCAGCGCCAGAAGACCTTCGTGAACGCGTAGAGGATAGCGATGATGACGAGGTAGAGGGCGCGTATCGCCGGGGGGTTCTCGCGCATGCCGCGGTCGTAGTAGTAATCCTCGTCGTGGAAGAACCGTGCCATGGCTAGCGCCTTTCCTCGATGAGGTGGGCGATGCGGTCGCAGACCTCGTCGATGGTGTATGCGGTGGAATCGATCTCGACGGCGTCGGGTGCCTCGACGAGCGGCGCGACCGCGCGGCCGGCATCCGCCGCATCGCGCCGCTCGATCGCAGCGAGGGTCTCCTCCACCTCGCGCTCGAGCGCCTCGGCATCGGGCGCATCCCCTCCATGGCGCTGGAGGACGCGGCGACGCGCCCGCTCGCGGGGGTCGGCTGTGAGGAAGACCTTCACGTCGGCGTCCGGGAACACCACCGTGCCGATGTCGCGCCCCTCGGCCACGATGTCATGGCCCTCTGCGACGGCTCGCTGCGGCTCGAGCATGGCCTCGCGCACGCCGGGATAGGCCGCCACCTTCGAGACGGTCGCATCGACGGCGGGCGTACGGATCTCGCGGCTCACGTCGCGGCCGTCGACGGTGATGCGCAGGACTCCCTCGACCGGGGCGAATCGGATGGTGATGGTGCGCGCGAGCGCCTCGACCCCCTGCTCATCGTCCAGGTCGATGCCGCGATCGGCGGCCGTGAACGCCACCGCGCGGTACATCGCGCCCGTATCGAGCTTCTCGAACCCGAAGCGCTGCGCGAGCTCGCGCGCGATGGTCGATTTCCCCGAGCCGGCGGGGCCGTCTATTGCCACGATCATGCAAGTAATCCTTCCGTCACACTTCATACGCGCCCGGGCGGTATGCACGGCGGGCGCGGTCTCATCAGGGTATCACGATGCGTTCGCGGGCTCCTCCCCGAAACCCGCGGCGCGGCGGAGCGCGCGCACCTCGGCGTCGGTCAGGTAGCGCCAGCCACCCTCGGCAAGCCCCTCGAGCCCAAGCGGCCCGAACCGTGGGCGGTGCAGGGCGAGCACGGGGTGCCCGACGGCGCCGAGCATGCGCTTCACCTGGTTCTTCCGCCCTTCGCGCAGATGGATCTCGACCACGCTCGTCGAGCCCGCACGTCTGAGCACTCGGCACGGGGCGGGCTGGCAGGGGCCGTCGTTGAGCACGATGCCCGCGCGCAGGGGCTCGAGCTCGCGGTCGGCGACCCGCCCGTCGACGCGCGCGACGTAGACCTTCTCCACATGGTGCGAGGGGTGCAGCAGCGCCTGGCCGAGGTCGCCGTCAGTCGTGAAGAGGAGCAGCCCCGTGGTATCGAGGTCGAGCCTGCCCACCGGGAAGAGACCGGGGTGGGCGCCCGTGGGGACGAGCTCCGCCACGCAGGGGCGGCCCTGCGGGTCGCTCATGGTGGTGAGGTAGCCCGCGGGCTTGTTGAGCATGAGGTAGACCGCGCCGCCATCGAGCTTCACGCGCTGCCCGTCCACCTCGACCACATCGCGGTCGACATCGACCTTCGTGCCCAACTCGCACGCCACCTCGCCGTTCACCGTCACGCGGCCGGCCGTCATGAGGGCCTCGGAGCCGCGACGGCTTGCGACGCCCGCGCGCGCCAGGAAGCGCTGGAGGCGCATCGTGTGCGGGTAGGTGCCCGCCGCCGCGTCGCTAGGCATCGTCACCGTCATCCGTCGCGTCGCCCACGATCATGAGGTCGTCGTCCTCGTCGAACCCGCCGTCCTCTGCCGCGCCGTCGATGAGCTCGCGCTCCTCCTCGAGGTCCTCGTCGGTTTCCTCAAGGGTCGATGCGATGGAGCGCCCGGAGAGGCGCTCGCGGATGAACTGGCGCGACTGCTCGTCGGGCGCGAACTGCTCGAGGTCGGGCAGGTCGCGGGTCGAGCGCAGGCCGAACTTCTCGAGGAAGGCGTTGGTCGTGCCGTAGAGGATCGCCTGGCCGCGCTGGGCGTCGCGGCCGACCTCGCGCACGAGCCCCTTGTCGACGAGCGAGGAGATGACGCCGTCGGAGTTCACGCCGCGGATGCCCTTCACGGTCTCGCGCGTCACGGGCTGGTGGTAGGCGATCACGGCGAGCGTCTCGAGGGCCGCCTGCGACAGGCGCTGGGTGTCCCAGGAGAGCACGTAGGCCTCCACCTGGTCGTGGTAGGCGGGGTGCGTGAAGAGTCGCCAGCCGCCCGCGACCTCACGCAGCTGGAAGCCCCGGTTCGCCTCCTCATATTCCACCTTGAGCTCGGCGAGCAGCGACGCCGCCTCGCCCGGCGTGATGTCGATGGCCTGGGCGAGCGTGCTCGCGCTCACCGGATCGCTCGACACGAGAAGCAGCGCCTCGAGGGCGCCCTTCGGCGAGAGCGGGCTCAACGGTTCAAGATCGTTCATGCTAGATCCCCTTACCTGCTGGACGCGTCCGGCGCGGAGCTGTCGGCATGGTCGTAGTCGTCCTCGAGCGCCTCGCCCGGATGGTACTCGGGCGCGCCCTCAACGCGGTCGATGCGGATCTCGCCGAAGAGGTCGTCTTGCTCGAGCGTGATGGAGCCGCGCTTCGCGAGCTCGAGGATGGCGAGGAAGGTCGCCACGAGCTGCTCGGTCGTGGAGTCGGCATCGAGGAGCGCGCGGAACGTGGTGTGCTCGTTGGCGCGCGTGAAGCGGTCCACGGAGGCGACAGTGAGCTCGATGGGCACGCGCTTCGGCGCCACGTGCTCGGCCTCGAGGAGAAACGTCTCGCGGCGGCTGTCGAGGTCCGCGCAGATCACGGCGAGGCCGCGCAGCGTGATGTCCTTGAGGTAGTCGGGCATAAGGTTCAAGAACTCGGGGTCGGGGCCGGCCACGCGCGGGTGCATGCGGCTCTCGGCCTCCATGCGGCTGCCCAGGGCGGCGGCCGCCCCCTTGAACTGCTTGTAGGCGATGAGCCGCTGGATGAGCACCTCGCGCAGCGACGCGGCGTCGAGGCCGGCGTACTCGTCGTCGAGGTCGTCGTCATCCGTGCGGACGGGCGCGTCGTCGGGTACGAGCGAGGCCGCCTTGATGTCGAGAAGCGTCGCCGCCACGAGCAAAAAGTCGCTCGCCACATCCAGATCGAGGGCCTCGATGCGCTCGACCTCGGCGAGGTACTGGTCGGTCACCTCGGCGATGGAGATCGCTCCGATATCCACCTTCTGGCGCGAGACGAGCTGCAGGAGCAAATCGAAGGGGCCGGTGAACGCCTGCGTGGTCACGCGATAGGACATCGCCCCTCCCCTCGAATCGCGGCTTCCCGATTACCTAACCCATATAGTGTAGCGTAGATGCGCTACAGGGCGAACGAGAGCAGCGCGTTCAAGATGGGATAGACCGTGAGGTCGAAGTACCAGCCGATGATGTCGATGCCCGTGAGCGAGGGCAGCAGGTAGAGCACGATGATGAGGATCGGCATGGCGTAGCGCTGGACCTGGTAATAGGTGCTGAGCGCGTCGCCGTGCAGGAAGGGCACGAGGATGCTCGACCCGTCGAGCGGCGGCAGCGGGATGAGGTTGAAGAAGGCGAGCGACAGGTTCACCGACATGCAGGTGATAAGGAACGAGGCGATGAGGTTCGAGAGCTGAAAGGACAGGCCACCCGAAAGGAGCGCCGGCGACGCGAGGGAAAGCACGAGCGCACCCAGGCACGCGATGAGGATGTTCGACACCGGCCCCGAGAGCGCCACGAGCATCTCATCGCGCTTGGGGTGCTTGAGGTTGCCGAGGTAGACGGGGACGGGTTTCGCGTAAGCGAACACCGGGCCTCCCGCGAGCACCATGAGCAGCGGGAGGATGACCGTGCCGAAGGGGTCGATGTGGTTCAGGGGGTTGAGCGAGACGCGGCCGCGCGAGCGCGCCGTCGAATCGCCGAGCAGATAGGCGGTCAGCGCATGGGCGCTCTCGTGCACGACGATGCCGATGATGACCGCGAGGGCGGAGATGAGGATGGAGACGAGACGACCCATGTGAGCTCCTATCGAATCGCGCGCGAGATGCGGGCGCAGGCGAAGTCGAGCAGGAAGAGCACGATGGCCACGGCGAGGAAGTCGAAGCGGAACACCCCGCCGAAGGGCGACACGATCACGCCCCAGCCCGCGATGATCGATGGCAGCGCCCGCGAGAGGTCGATGGTGAGGCCCGTGAGCCCCAGCTGGTTCACGACGCCGGGGAAGCACAGCAAGATTACGAGGACGCAGAGGGCGATGCCGAGGATGCGGAACGCGTATGCGAGGATGGTGAGCGCGACCGCGGCCGCCTTACGCGCCTCCATGTGCCATCTCCTCTTCGATCGTCTCGGATAGCTCGAGCCATTCGTCCTCGAGCGCGGGCAGTTCCTGCTTCAGGCTGTTATATTCCCCAAGCGCCTCGTTGAAGCGCGCTTGATCGGCATAGAGCTCCTCGCTCGCCATGAGCTCCATAAGCTCGTCATAGCGGGCGCGCTTGCGCTCCAGGTCCTTCTCGACCTGCTTCAAGCGGTCGCGCGTCTTCTTCAGGCGCTTGTTGAGGGCGGCGCGCGCCTCGGCTTCCGCCCGGCGCTGCTCGCGCGTCTTCTTCCCCTCGCGCGGGGCGGCGTCCTCGGCAGCGCGATGGGTGCGCGGCGCCTTGGGCGCGAAGGAGGCCTCCGGCAGCAGGGCAGTCGCGGAAGCATCCTCCCCTGCCTGGGCGGCGCGGGCAGCCAGGTCCTCGCGCTTGAAGAGGTAGTAGTCGTAATCGCCGTCGATGACCGTCATCTTGCCGTCGCGGATGTCGATCACGCGGTTCGCCACCGCGCGCACGAGGTGCTCGTCATGGCTGATGAGCACGAGCGTGCCCGGGAAGCGCTTGAGCGCGTTCTCGAGCATGTCGACGGAATCGATGTCCAGGTGGTTCGTGGGCTCGTCGAGGCAGAGCAGCGCCTCGGGCGCGACGAGCATCTTGGCGAGCGCCAGGCGCGCCCGCTCACCGCCCGAGAGCACGCCCACGCGCTTGTCGACGTCGTCTCCGCTGAAGAGGAACGCGCCCAAGAGGCTCCGCTGCTGGGGAACCGTCCACGTGGGCGCCACGGAATCGATCTCCTGCAGGACGGTGTTGGACTCCTTGAGGCCCTCGAGCTGGTGCTGGGCATAGTAAGCCACGCCCACGTTCACGCCGAGCTCGCGCGTGCCCTCGTTGGGCGGCTCGATGCCCGCGAGCATCTTGAGCAGCGTCGACTTGCCCGCGCCGTTGGGGCCCACGAGCGCGACGTGGTCGCCGCGGTAGAGCGTGAGGTCGATGCCGTCGTAGATATGGTGCGCGCCGTAGGACTTCGACACGCCCTCGAGCTTGGCCACCATGTCGCCCGAGCGCGGCGGGTCGGGGAACTTGAAGTCCACGTGCTTGTGCCCTTCGGGCAGAATCACGAGCTCCCGCTTGATCTGCTCGATGCGGCGCATGCGCTCCTGGGCCTGGGCGGCCTTCGTGGGCTTGTAGCGGAACTTGTCGACGAAGACCTGCATGTGCGCGATCTCACGCTCCTGCGCGGCGCGCTTGGCGCGCATCTGCTCGAGGTTGTCCTCGCGCTGCTTGAGGTAGGAGCTGTAGTTCCCCGTATACACGGTGATGCGGCGGTTCTCGAGCGCGGCGACGTGGTCCACGCAGGCGTCCATGAAGGCGCGGTCGTGGCTCACGATGACGACGGCGCCCTCGTAGGCCGCGATGAAGCCGCGCAGCCACTGCACGCTCTCGAGGTCGAGGTGGTTCGTGGGCTCGTCGAGGAGGAGCAGGTCGGGATGGCGCAGGAACAGCTTGGCGAGGGCGATGCGCATCTGCCAGCCGCCCGAGAACTCGGCGCAGGGCTTGCTGAAATCGTCCACGGGAAAGCCGAGGCCGGCGAGGATCTGTCGCGCGTTGCTCTCGAGCTCGTAGCCACCCAGGCTCTCGAAGCGGTCCTGGACGCGGCCGTACTCGTCGAGCAGGCGCTGCGGCACCTCGCCCGTCTCCCCCGCCTCGGCAATCTCGAGCTGGAGCTCCTCGGCCCGCTCTCCGAGGGCGCGGATCTCGCTCGCCGCGTTCATGACCTCGTCGATGACGGGCACGTCGGAGGCGAGCTTCGTCTCCTGCTCCAGGTAGCCCACGTTCACGTCCTTGGCGAACGTGATGGTGCCGGCGTCGGGTGCGTCCAGCCCCATGATGATCTTGAGTAGCGTGGTCTTGCCCGCGCCGTTGGGGCCCACGAGGGCATAGCGCTCGCCGGGGTTCACCTGGAACGAGGCGCCGCTGAAGAGCGTGCGCGCACCGAAGCTCTTCTCGATCTTATCAACGGAGAGGATCATACCTTCCCGATGCCTTCCCGCGGCGTGGCCGCATCCCTGGTCGAAGCGGCGCGCACGCGGGCGGGCGCCCGACGTGGCTATAGGGTCGCGTTCGACCGACTCATACAAAAAAGGTCCGGTAGAACCGGACCCGTTTCATTCGATGGTGGGCGTTACAAGATTTGAACTTGTGACCCCTTCCGTGTGAAGGAAGTGCTCTACCCCTGAGCCAAACGCCCATCTGCTTTTCAGCGATAGCTATACTAACACGACCGCCGCGCCCTGCCAAGCAGAAATTTTCAATCTCTTCTCGATCGCCGATGATATGAGGTGGAGCGGGTGGTTCTCATCATGTTTGGTGAGTGAGATGGTGCTGAAACCTTGGATATGCAAAAGGCCAGACGCATGGCCTGGCCTCAAAAAATGCTGGTGGGCCCTGGGGGATTCGAACCCTCAACCCAGGGATTATGAGTCCCCTGCGCTAACCGTTGCGCCAAGAGCCCGGATATGAAAACAGCCCCTGTTACCAGAGGCTGCGCATTCACGTGGGTGGAGACGAGGGGGATCGAACCCCTGACCTCTTGACTGCCAGTCAAGCGCTCTCCCAGCTGAGCTACGCCCCCAAGCGGTGCGGGAACTACTATAGGGAATTGCCCCCGCCAATGCAAGCAAAAACTTGCGGAAAACGAAAACACCCCGCCGGAGCAGGGTGTCGATGATGCGATGGTGGAGACGAGGGGGATCGAACCCCTGACCTCTTGACTGCCAGTCAAGCGCTCTCCCAGCTGAGCTACGCCCCCAAGCAACGTTGCTATAATACGGAAGTTCCCCCGCGCGTGCAAGCACTTTTTTCGGAAAACTTCGTGAAGCGCCGCGTCCTATGCGCGCGCCGCCTCGATGACCTGCACGAGCCGCTCGACGACGTCGTCGGCGGGCACGTCCTCGCGCTCGCCCGTCGCGCGGCACTTGAGCTCCACGGTGCCGTTCGCAAGGCCGCGCTTGCCCACGATGAGCTGGTACGGGAAGCCCATGAGGTCGTTGTCGGCGAACTTCACGCCCGGGCGCTCGGCGCGGTCGTCGAACACGACCTCGATGCCCGCAGCCGCGAGCTCCTCGGCGATCGCCGCCGCGCGGTCGAACGCCTCGCCCTTCTTGTCGAGAGCGATGACCGAGACCTCGTAGGGCGCCACGGAGACGGGCCACACGATGCCGTGGTCGTCGTGGTGCTGCTCGACGATGGCGGCGAGGGTGCGCGAAATGCCGATGCCGTAGCAGCCCATGTAGAACGGCTGCTCACGGCCGTTCTCGTCGGCGAAGGTGGCGCCCATCTTGGCCGCGTACTTGTCCGGACCGATCTGGAACACCTGGCCGCACTCGATGCCGCGCCCGCCCTTGAGCGGCGCTCCGCAGTGCGGGCAGGGGTCGCCCTCCTTGACGGTCACGAGGTCCTCCCACGCATCGACCGTAAAATCGCGGTCGGGGCAGGCACCCGTGTAGTGGTAGTCGACCTCGTTGGAACCGCACGTCCAGCTCTTCGACGCCTGGAGCGAAGAATCGCACACGAGGCGCACACCGACAGGCAGGCCCACCGGCCCGATGAAGCCCTTGTGCAGGCCCGTCTGCTCGAGCTCCTCCTCGGTCATGAGGTGGTAGTCGCCGAAGAGCTTGGCGGCCTTGATCTCGTTGAGCTCGTGGTCGCCCGGGATGATGGCCACGACGGGATTTCCCTCCCCATCGATGAGGGCGAGCGACTTGCGCGTGCCGTTCTCGGGGAAGCCGAAGAACTCCGCGACGGCCTCGATCGTGCCCAGGCCGGGGGTCGAGACCTTCTGCAGGGTGCCGTCACCCGGGCCCTCGCTCACCGCGACCGTCGTCGACGCGGCCTCGTCATCGGCCGCGAAGCCGCAGTCGCACCACACGAGCGACGCCTCGCCGGCGTCGGCGAGCGCCATGTACTCGATGGAGGAGTCGCCGCCGATCTCGCCGGAATCCGCCGCGACGGGGAGCGCCTTCAGGCCGCAGCGCTCGCAGTAGCGCGCGTAGGCGCCCTTCATGTCCTCGTAGACCTCCTGCAGGCTCTCCTGCGTGGCGGAGAAGCTGTAGGCGTCCTTCATGATGAACTCGCGGCCGCGCATGAGCCCGAAGCGCGGGCGCAGCTCGTCGCGGAACTTGTCCTGGATCTGGTAGAGCGTCACGGGGAGCTGCTTGTAGCTCCTGAGCTCGTTGCGGACGAGGTCGGTGAAGGTCTCCTCGTGCGTGGGGCCGAGGCAGAACGTGCGGTCGTGGCGGTCCTCGAGGCGCATGAGCTCAGGGCCGTAGGCGCCGATGCGGCCGGACTCCTCCCAGAGCTCCGCGGGGGTAAGGATGGGCGCGAGCATCTCCTGGGCGCCGATGGCGTCCATCTCGTCGCGGCAGATGTCCTCGATCTTGCGGATGGAGCGCCAGGCCAGCGGCAGGTAGCTGTACAGGCCCGAGGCGACCTTGCGGATGAGGCCGGCGCGCAGCATGAGCTTGTGGCTCGCGAGCTCCGCCTCCGCCGGATCCTCCTTGAGCGTGGGCGCATAGAGCGCGGACATCTTCATGACACGGGTGGCCATAGGGGCTCCTCCTTCGCAGCATCCAATAACCGCACGATGATACCACGCCGAGCGCACCCCTTCGCGATGGGTTGGTTGGGGACGTGTTCCCTTCAACCCATCAGGGGATGATCGGGGACGGGCTCCGTTCAACCCATCACGTCGTCGCCGGGCAAATGGGTTGAACGGAGCACGTCCCCAACCAACCCATCAGAGGCGGTCGATTTCCTCCATGAGGGCGTCGACGATCTCGGATTCCGCGACCTTGCGTACCGGCTTTCCGTGCTTGAAGAGCAGCGCGCTCCCGCGCCCGCAGGCAACGGCCACGTCCGCGTCCGAGGCCTCTCCCGGCCCGTTCACCACGCAGCCCATGACGGCGACCGAGATGGGCTTCGTGCAGCCCGCGAGCCGACGCTCGACCTCCTGCGCGATGGGGATGAGATCGACCTGCGTGCGCCCACACGTGGGGCACGACACGAGCTCCGGGCCCCTGCGGCGGATGCCGAGGCACTCGAGGATGCCCCACGCGACCGGCGGTTCCTCGACGGGGTCTGCCGTGAGGGAGACGCGCAGCGTGTCGCCGATGCCGTCGGCGAGCAGGGTACCCAGGCCGACGGCGCTCTTGATGGTGCCGGCGCGCACGGTGCCGGCCTCGGTGACGCCCAGGTGGAGCGGCACCTGCGGGAGCTCCGCGGATAGGGCGCGATACGTCTCGATGGTTGTGGGCACGCTGTGCGCCTTCGCGGAGAGCACGATATCGGTGAAGCCGCGGTCCTCGAAGTGCTCGACGAAGCGCAGCGAGGAGGCCACGAGCTTCTGGGGCAGCGTCCATCCCGCACGTTCCGCGATATCCTGCTCGAGCGAGCCGGCGTTCACACCGATGCGTATGGCGGCACCGGCGGCTCCTGCGGCGTCGATCACCGCATCGACGCGCTCCCACGACCCGATATTGCCCGGGTTGATGCGGAGCTTCGCTGCACCCGCCTCGATCGCGGCGAGGGCGAGACGGTAGTCGAAGTGGATGTCGGCCACGATGGGCACGGGGGACGCCTCGCAGACCGCGCGGAAACCGTCGACGGCATCGCGGTTCGGCAGGGTGACGCGCACGATGTCGCAGCCGGCATCCGCGAGCGCGCGCACCTGCTCGAGCGTTGCCTCCACATCCGCCGTAGGCGTGCAGGTCATGGACTGCACGACGACGGGCGCCCCACCCCCGATGACCACATCGCCCACGTGCACCCGACGCGTGCGCTCACGCGGAAGGGAACCGTCCATTCGAGCCTCCTCGCTAGATGATGAACCGGATGATGTCGTTTCTGAGCACGTAGACGAAGAGCGCGATGAACAGCGCGACGCCCACGTACGAGATGATCGTCTGCGCCCTGAGGGGCACCTCGCGGCGCGTGATTGCCTGGATGATTTCGATGAGGAGCTTGCCGCCGTCGAGCGGTGGGATGGGCAGCAGGTTCATGAGGCCGAGCGAGAACGAGATGAGCGCCGCGAGGGTGAGGAAGGTCGTCGGTCCGGCGGCGGCCGCCTGAGCCGACATGACCGAGATGCCCACCACCGAGGTCGAGCTATCGAGCATCTGGAGCGTCTGCGCAGGGTTGAAGAGCTGCGCGATGCCGCGAGCCGTCTCAGCGATGTAGCTCCACGAGAGCCGTGCCGAATCAATCGGGTTCAAGCGCACGCGCTCGTAGGAGACGCTCACGCCGAGCGCCTCATCGGGGTCGAGTGCGACCTCTACCTGCTCGCGCTCACCATCGTGCCTGAAGACGACCTCGAAGGGCTCCCCGTCCTCGCGGGCGCGGGCAATCGCGTTCACGATGTCCTCCCATGTCTCCGTTTCGGTACCGTCGATCGAGTAGACGGTGTCGCCGGGGGCGATGCCGGCCTCCTCGGCGACGGAGCCCGCCTCGACGCCGCCGATGACGTTCACGTTCTGCGCGACATCGATCCCGACGAGCGAGTAGATGCTCATGATGAGGACAAAGCCCGACAGAAGGTTCACGAAGATGCCGGCGACGAGCATGATGACCCGCGGGAAGAACCCCTTGCCCATATAGGTGCGCGAGCGTTCCGCCGCTAGAAATTCCTCATCCGACATGGGCGGATCCCAGGGTTCGTCCTGGACGGTCGCCGACGCGCGGTCGAAGTGCCTGCCGTCGAGCAACGTCGCCCCATGCGCATCGCGCGGCATAGCGGCGTAGGTCGTGGCATAGCGCGAGCCGCCCTCGTACTCCCCCTGCTCCGGGTCGTATACGGGCGCCACGGAGCCCCACTCGGCGAGCTGAATGCAGGCATCGAGCGCCTCGTCCTCGGTGATGCCGAGTTCCTCGGCCAGCTCCCCCACCGTGCAACTGCCGCGCCGATGCACGAGGCCGAGGACGGCGGCCGCGTATTCGCTCGTGGCGGGATCCATGCCGCAGATCATGGCATAGCCGCCCAGGAGCAGTGGCGTCACGCCGAAGCGCGTGCCGTTGCGCTTCGAGACGAAGCTCAGCCGCCAGCGGCACGGAAGCCCGAGGAAATACTCGGTCACCCGCACACCGAAGGCGCGTGCCGCAAGGTAGTGCCCGCCCTCATGGACGAACACCAGGGCGGACAGGAGCACGAGCCCCCAGAACGCCGTGGTAACAAAGGAGATGAGCGCCTGCATAGCGACCTATCGTTCGATGTGACTAAATATGATAAAAACCAGCCTGTCTGGATTTTATCATTTGATGAGGGTGCGGGCGAAGGAGCGGGCCCAGGCGTCGACCGCGGCGAGCTGCTCGAGCGACTCGACGTCCTCGCGGACATGCGCGTCGAGCGCGCCCTCGACGATGCGGGCGATGTCGTTGAAGCCGCAGGAGCCGCCGAGGAACGCCTCGACCGCCACCTCGTTGGCGGCGTTGAGCACCGCCGGGCACGTACCGCCCTCCACACCGGCGCGCTCCGCGAGCGCGAGGCACGGGAAGGCCTTGGTGTCCGGCGCGTCGAAGCTGAGCGAGCCGATGGTACGGAAATCCATGCGCTCGCAGGGCGCCTCCCAGCGCTCGGGATAGGACAGCGCGTACTGGATGGGAATCCGCATGTCGGAGGTGCCCAACTGGGCGATGACCGAGCCGTCGGAGAACTCGACCATGGAATGGATCTTCGCCTCGCGCTGGATGAGCACGATGATGCGCTCGAGCGGCATGTGGAACAGGTGCATGGCCTCGATGCGCTCGAGCCCCTTGTTCATGAGCGTCGCGGAATCGATCGAGATCTTCGGCCCCATGGACCATGCGGGATGCCGGAGCGCCCGCCCGGGCGTGACGCTCTCCAGATCGGTATGGCTCATGCCGAAGAAGGGGCCGCCGGAGCAGGTGAGCCAGATGGCGTGCACGCGGGAGCGTTGCTCGCCCACGAGGCATTGGAAGATGGCGCCGTGCTCGGAATCGACGGGCAGGAGCTGATCGCGCGCAGCGAGCGGCATGAGCAGGTCGCCGCCCACCACGAGCGATTCCTTGTTCGCGAGCGCGAGGCGCTTTCCCGCTCGGAGGGCGGCATAGCTCGCGCGCAGCCCCGCCGCGCCCACGACGGCGTTGAGCACGCAGTCCACGTCATCGCGCTCGCAGAGCTCGATGAGGGCGTCGGGTCCCACCGAGAGCTCGCAGGAATCCGGGAGCTCGTCGAGGACGGGATCGGCGGCATGGGCGGGGTCGGAGACGCAGACGCTCCGCGCACCGAATGCGCGCGCGGCCTCCACGAGCCCGTCGGTGCTCCCATGCACCGAGAGGGCGACGACATCGAGCTTGTCGGGGTTCTGCCGGCACACGTCGAGGGTCTGCCGTCCAATGGATCCCGTGCAGCCGAGCACGACGATGCGCATCCGTTCACTCATAGCACGCCTCCGATATGCAAGAGGAGCTGCGCGGTGATGCAGCCGAAGATGAGCGAGTCGCAGCGGTCGAGCATGCCGCCGTGACCGGGGATGAGGTGCCCCGAGTCCTTCACCCCCACCGCCCGCTTGATGCGCGACTCGATGAGGTCGCCGATGACGCCGAGCACCGCCACGGCGGCACCGCACACGACAGCGAAGAAGGCATCGAAGGTGAAGAGCCCCGTGGCGAAGAGGATGAGCCACACGATGATGGATCCCACGATGCCGCCGACGAAGCCCTCCCAGGTCTTCTTCGGGCTGATGCGCGGCGCCATCTTATGCCGACCGATCGCCTTGCCCACGAGGTAGGCGAACGAATCGGAAACCCACAGGGAGGCACAGACGCCGATGGTGAGGACGGCGCCCGCCCAGCCGGGCAGGGCATCGCGCAGAAGCACGATCGACGAGAGCATGAAGCCCGTGTACACGGCCCCCATGAGGGTGGCCGCAACATCCGCGATGCGGGCGCGCGGCGTGTACACGTACCAGAGCCCGAGCGAGAGCATGAAGAGGAAGATGAGCGCCGTGAGCAACACCGAGTCGCCCAGGGCGGCGAGCGGGAAGAGCACGGCCGCGATGTCGCCGATGATCTCGTTGGGCATCTTGCCGTCGCGGCGGACCATCTGGAAGAACTCATGCGCGCACAGGCCGCTCAGAAGGGCGATGAACAGGGCGCAAGGGATGGTGCCCGCGAGGATGCACCCGATGAACAGCACCGCGTACACCGCAGCCGATGCGACCCGGACGGATAGCCCTTTGAACGACCGTCGGTCGGCTGCCTCGGAGGGGGTCACCGTCGTGGACTCCCCGCCCTTTGCCATGTCTTCTTCAGTTGCTGCCATCGTATCGGGTACCTCTTACTCGTGGATACCGCCAAACCGGCGGTCGCGACCCTGGAAGGTGAGGATCGCGTCGATGAGGCCCCATCGGTCGAAATCCGGCCAATAGGTCCTCGTGATGTAGAACTCGGAATATGCAGCCTGCCACAGCAGGTAGTTGGAGAGCCTCAGCTCGCCGGAGGTGCGGATGATGAGCTCGGGGTCGGGCAAGCCCGCGGTGTAGAGCTTGCCCGCCACCGCGCACTCGTCGATGTCCTCGGGCTCGATGGTGCCGGCGGCAACGTCCTCGGCGAGCAGGCGCGCCGCGCGGGCGAGCTCGGCGCGAGCGCCGTAGTTCACCGCGAGCGCGAGCACCATGCCGGTATGGTGCGCCGTCTCGGAAAGGCCGTACTCGAAGACCTCGCGCGTGCGCTTGGGCAGCGCGGAGATATCGCCCAAGAAGACCACGCGAACGTTCTCGCGGCGCAAAAGCGGCAACTCGTCCACGAACGTCTGGGCGAAGAGGTGCATGAGGAGGTTGACCTCGGCCGCGGGGCGCTTCCAGTTCTCCGTGGAAAAGGCGTAGGCGCTCATGACCTCGACACCCAGGCGCACGCACGCGGTAATGATCTCGCGCAGGGCCACGATACCGGCCTTATGGCCCTCGCCGCGCGAGAGCCCCTGCGCCGTAGCCCAGCGCCCGTTGCCATCCATGATGCAGGAGATATGGCGCGGGATTCGCGTGCGGTCGAGGGCGGAGAACTCGAGCCCCGTGGGCGGGTTCGCGAAGAACGTCTCGAAGGTCGAGTCGTCGTAGATGTGATCGGCTGCCACGTCAGATCTCCATGACCTCGGCCTCTTTGGCCTTGAGCATCTCGTCGATCTTCTTGATGTAGGCGTCCGTGTGCTTCTGCACCTTCGCCTGCTCGCGGCGTACCTCGTCCTCGGAGAGCTCCTCGTCGCGCTCGAGCTTGCCGTTCACGTCGCGGCGGATGTTGCGGATGGAGACGCGCGCCTGCTCGGCGATCTCGCGGCACTCCTTCACGAGTTCGCGGCGGCGCTCCTCGGTGGGCGCCGGGAACGGCAGGCGGATGACCGTGCCGTCGCTCGAGGGGGTGATGCCGAGGTCGGAGGCGTTGAGGGCATGCACGATGCCGTTCAGGACGGACTTGTCCCAGGGCTCGATCATGAGCATGTGCGCCTCGGGCACCTTCACGGCGGCGACCTGCGTGATGGGCGTGGGGACGCCGTAGTAGTCGATGGTGATGTCGGAGAGGATGTTCGCGTTGGCGCGGCCGGTGCGCACCTTGGCGAACTCATGCGTCAGGCTCTCGATGGTCTTGTCCATGCGTTCGGTGATCTCGGCCATGTTAGTCCTCCTTGACGACGGTGCCGACGGGTTCGCCCATGAGGGCGCGCTTGATGTTGCCATCGCCCTCGATGTTGAGGACGATGATGGGCATGTGGTTATCCTGGCAGAGCGCCGCGGCCGTGGAGTCCATGACCTGCAGCCCGCGCACGAGCACCTCGTGGTGCGAGATGGTATCGAAGCGCACGGCGTCGGCGTTCTCCTTGGGGTCCTTGTCGTAGATGCCGTTCACCTTCGTGGCCTTGATGAGGCAATCGGCGTCGATCTCGCAGGCGCGGAGCGCGGCGGCGGTGTCGGTGGTGAAGTAGGGGTTACCCGAACCGGCGGCGAAGATGACGATGTCGCCCTTCTCGAGGTGGCGCATGGCGCGACGGCGGATGTAGGGTTCGCAGACCTCGTTCATCTGGATGGCGCTCATGACGCGGCATTCGCAGCCCGCACGCTCGAAGGCATCCTGCAGCGCGAGCGCGTTCATGACGGTCGCGAGCATGCCCATGTAGTCGGCCTGCGCGCGGTCCATGCCCTTCGCGGCGCCGGCCATGCCGCGGAAGATGTTGCCCCCGCCCACGACGACGCCGATCTCGATGCCGTCATCGTGTAGTTCGCGGACCTGGGCGGCGAGCCGATCGGTCACCTCGGGATCGATGCCGTAGCCGCCCTCCCCCATGAGCGCTTCGCCCGAGAGCTTGAGCAGCACGCGCTTGTATCGATATTCGGACAAGGAATGCCTCCTTTTGGTCGTACCTTACGACATTCTAGCAAAGAGCATATGTAGCTGGACATAGAATGAATAACCTCGGAGATATCCCATTGCGCGTGAAAATGTTCTCAAGCTAATACCTGCAGGCACATTGCTCATTCTTGACACTGCAGGACGATTCTCCCCGCCCAAAGAATTATGTTGTTTTTAGTTGTCCGCCCATAACGAAACGCAGTGCCCGACGGTATTCCTAAACCGTTCAAAGTCGTAAGGTAACCATATGTCGAATGCATAAAAATACATGTCAAATCCGAAATAGAATAAAGTTAGATCGCGTGAAGGGAGTGCGCCATGAAGAACAAAACGAACTTTGATCGTCGGCATGCCCTTGGATTGCTTGCATCGATTCCGGTACTTTTGACACGTCCTGTTTTTGCGTACGCAGAGGACGATTCAACGAAATGCGCGTCAGAAAATCAAGTCCCCTTCTCGAAGGAAAATGCGTCGGCCGCTGCCTTAAACTTAGCAGCTACTTTTGGAATCGCAGACCTGGTATGTTCTGAGATTATCCCGTTGTTTAACGAGGATGATTGCTTTATTGGATATATTGTTACCCTTAGAAAAAATGACAATCCTAATGGCTACGTCGTTTTGGATAGAACATCCGAAAACCTATTTTACAGACTTCTCTTTCGCTGCTAATTCTCGGCCGCCTATAATTGTCGATGAACAATTAAATCTACCTAACAGCCATAGCCTTGATGAAACTGAAAATGCGCAAACGTTTGGAGCTGCGACTAAAATTTCGCCGTTTGAGTATCGAGTAAAACCGTATTACCCTGTCGATACGTTAGATTCTGAAACAATTTTGGATGACTACACTATTTCAGCAGACTATATATTTAGCAGTGGCAAGGTTACATATATGAAGACCTGGCCTCAATACTACGGTATTGAGTCGGATCAATTTATTCTTGATTGCGGTAGATATGCATGCGCAGTCGTTGCTTGCTATGTTTTATTAGGCTTTTTAGTAAATTATACAAGCCCTGATGGCGGTGTTAATAAGGCCGTATTTGATCAGCTTTGGACATATACAAACACGAAAGAGTATATCGATGAAGTGCTTGGCATTCCTTGCGGAGCAACTGGGCTTGAAGACGCAACAAAAGGACTTGCAAAGTATTGCAACGATAAATATGGAAAATACGGTAATTACCAGGTGTACGATCAGGTAACGCCAGCTGTAATTACTGACGCAATTGACAAGGAATATGGATGTCTGCTCTCTGTCAGACGGCAAGGGTTTGTCCCGCATGCATGTGTGGTTGAGGGGTATGTAAAAGCGACAATGCCTAACGGACTAAATGCAACTTACTTCATTATATACGACGGCTGGTATTCCCCTGGACGTTATGTTGACTTAACTCCATACCAACATGAAACAAGCTATCCGTTTGGGGCAGGATTAATTAAATGAACATGAAGCCAAGTCCAAATCAGATTGCCGCCATCTTGATTAGCTGCTTACTGATATGCGTCATCGCATTGGCGTGCTATTCATGCAGCAATCAGGACGAGATCATCTTCGATTCGAGACCGATGCTTAACAACGCGCGGTAAAAGTACCGACGTTTCAAAATAGTTCGCGCCCGCCCCCATAATGCGTTATGGGGGCGGGCGCGAAACAGTTGACTGTAAACTCTATAAACTAGACTAAAGCGCTTACGCGTCGCCGCGGGCGATGCGGTCGAAGGCGACGATCTGGATGGTGTCGCCGAGCTCCTTGCCGACCTTATCGGCGTACTTGGCGATGGTGAGGTCGCCGTCCTTGATGAAGGCCTGCTCGGTGAGGACGACCTCCTTGTAGAACTTCTCGAGACGGCCGGTGGCGATCTTCTCCTGGATGGCCTCGGGCTTGCCGGACTCAGCGGCCTGCGCCTTGTAGATGCTCATCTCGTGCTCGACGGTCTCGGCGGGCACGTCCTCGCGACGGGCGCAGATGGGCGCCACGGCCGCGACCTGCATCGCGACGTCGTGCGCGAAGGCCTTGAAGGCCTCGGCCTGGGCGGTCTCGGGCTTGTCGAAGGAGAACTCGACGAGGACGCCGATCTTGCCGCCCATGTGGACGTAGCTCGAGCAGGCGCCGTTCTCGGCCTTGCGATAGGCGAAGCGGTTGATCTTCATGTTCTCGCCGATGACGTGGATGAGCTCGGTGAGCGCAGCCTCGACGGTCTCGCCGTCCATGTCGGTGGCGAGGAGCGCCTCGACGCTCTCGGGCTCGGTTGTGGCGACGACCTCGGCGAGCTTGGCGGCGAAGCCGGTGAACTTGGGGTTGGAACCCACGAAGTCGGTCTCGCAGGCGACCTCGACGAGCGCGGCGAGCTTGCCATCCTCGGAGACGTAGGCGCCGATGGCGCCCTCGTTGGTGGCGCGGCCGGCCTTCTTCGCGGCGGCGGCGAGGCCGTTCTTGCGAAGGATGTCGACGGCCTTCTCCATATCGCCCTCGGCCTCGACGAGCGCCTTCTTGCACTCCATCATGGGCGAGTCGGTCATGTCGCGGAGCTCCTTGACCTGGGCGGCGGTGATGTTTGCCATGAGCGGATCCCTTCTATGAGATGCGGGTGATGAGACGCCCGCCCCGGTTGCCCCGGGACGGGGATGCGTTCGGGCGGGTTACTCGGCGGGAGCGGCCTCGGTCTCGGTGACGGCAACCTCGACGACAGTCTCCTCGGCGGGAAGCTGCTCGGCGGCCATCTCGGCCACGGTGACCTCGGGCTTGTCGCTGCCGGCGAGGCAGGCGTCGGCCATAAGCTCGCACATGAGCGTCACCGAGGAGATGGCGTCGTCGTTGCAGGGGATGCCGATGCCGTTGGTCGCCTCAATCTCATCGGGGTCGGAGTTGGTGTCGATGAGGGCGATCACGGGGATGTTGAGGCGACGGGCCTCCTTGATGGCGTTCTCCTCGCGCTTCGTGTCGATGACGAAGAGCGCGGCGGGCAGACCCTTGAGGTCGCGGGCGCCACCGAGGTTGGCCTGGAGCTTCGCGAGCTCCTTGGTGAGCACGGACTGCTCCTTCTTGCCGCGGAGCGCCATGGAGCCGTCCTCGACCATGGTCTCGAGCTCCTCCATGCGGTTGATGCGCGAGCGGATGGTCACGAAGTTCGTGAGCATGCCACCGAGCCAGCGCTGGTTGATGTAGGGCATGCCGCAGCGCTCGGCGGCGGCGCGCACGGGCTCCTGGGCCTGCTTCTTGGTGCCGACGAAGAGCACCTTGCCGGAGCGGGCGGCGTTGCGGATGAAGCTGTAGGCCTTGTCCGCGTTGACGATGGTCTGCTTGAGGTCGAGGATGTAGATGCCGTTGCGCTCGCCGAAGATGTAGGGCTTCATCTTCGGGTTCCAGCGGCGGGTCTGATGGCCGAAGTGGCAACCGGCCTCGAGCAGGGTGCGGATGTTGATCTTGGTAGCCATGTAAACCTCCTGTGGTTCTGCCTCCGCGCGGGGTCATCCCTTCCCCACCACCCGGGTCTTCGCTACCAGGACCCGGGCACCACGGCAGGAAGGTAGCCGCGCGTGCGTGATACGGTACGTCGCCGAATCGGCAACGCACGGTATGATAGCAGCATCCGCCCCATATTCCAAGCCCGGAATCGCGTGCGTGCGAGATATCCGCGGATCGGCCACGAGCCTCGCTCAGCCGCGGGGATGCGCCTGGTGGACGGCGCCCTTCAGGCGCTCGGGCGTGAGGTGCGTGTAGAGGGTCGTGGTCGAGAGGCTCGCGTGCCCGAGGAGCTCCTGGACGCTCCGGAGGTCCGCTCCGCCTGCGAGCAGGTCGGTCGCGAACGTGTGCCGCATGACGTGGGGCGTCACGTCCGCAGGCAGGCCCGCCGCGCGGCAGAGGATCCGGAAGCGATACCTGAGGGCGTTCGCATCCATGCGCCGCCCCCGGCTCGAGATGAAGAGCGCGCGCTGAGCGGCGTCCGCGTGCCCCGAGGCGCGCAGGAGCTCGGGCCTCCCCTGCTCCTCATAGCGGGAGACGGCGTCGAGCGCGCGGTGGTACACCGGGACGATCCGCTCCTTCGAACCCTTGCCGAAGAGGCGCACGGTGCGCGTCGAGCGGTCGATGTCTTCGATATCGAGCCGTGCGAGCTCGGAGATGCGCGCGCCCGTCGCATAGAAGAGCTCGAGCATCGCGGCATCGCGCAGGCCCGCCGGGGTGGTGGTATCCGGCGTCGCGAGCAGACGGGTCATGTCGGCGGCGGTGATCGTCTGGGGCAGGTTCCGGGGGATCTTCGGCATCTGGATGGACGAGGCCGCCTCATGCTCGACGACGCCGGGCTGCGCCCAGCGGAAGAACGACCGGAGCGCGGAGAGGCGCGCCGCGATGGTGCGCGGGGCGTAGCGCGCCTGTTTCAGGTCGGCGAGGTACCGCCGGAAATCGTGCGCCCCCGCCGCGAGCCCGTCGATGCCGTGGCGCGCGCACCACAGGCCGAAGGCCTCGATATGGCCCTCATAGGCGCGCACCGTCTCCGGCGAGCAGCCGGCGACGCGCGCGATGTAGGCGATGAACGCGTCGAGCGCCTCGGCAAAGCGCGCGTCGAGCTCCGCGTCCGCCTCCCCCTCGCGCTGCTCCGCGCTCATGGGCGCGCCACCGCCGCATCGAAGAGGTCGGGGCGGGTTGCGATGTAGCCGTCGAGGTCGCGCAGGGCGCGCTCGGCATAGGCGTGGTAGCGTTCGCGCTTGCCCCGCTTCACGCCGTCGGTGAGCGGCGGCACGAGGCCGAAGTTCACGTGCATGGGCTGGTAGCCCTGCGTCTCGGGGTCGGTCGCATACGCGACGAGCGCAC
Source organism: Enorma timonensis (assembly GCF_000321165.1). NCBI lineage: Bacteria > Bacillati > Actinomycetota > Coriobacteriia > Coriobacteriales > Coriobacteriaceae > Enorma > Enorma timonensis. Next base: position 108,716 of record NZ_CAPF01000014.1, on the reverse strand, counting down.
CGAACGCGCCCGTCACAGGCAGGGCGACCGGGTCGGCGCCGATGAGGTCCGCGTAGGTATTGAGCGCGGCCAAGAGCCCCGATGCGATAGCCTCGGTGTACCCCTCCGTCCCCGTGATCTGGCCAGCGAAGCGCACCGTGGTGCCGGGAACCGCGAAGGTGCGGTCGAGCACGTGGGGCGCATCGATGAAGGTATTGCGGTGCATGACGCCGTAGCGGAAGAACTCGGCCTGCTCCAAGCCGGGGATCATGTGGAACACGCGGCGCTGCTCGGGGAAGGTCAGGTTCGTCTGGAAGCCGACGAGGTTATAGGCGCTGCCCTCCCGGTTCTCCGCACGCAGCTGGATTGCCGCCCACGGGCGTCGCCCGGTGCGCGGGTCGGTGAGGCCCACCGGCTTCATGGCGCCGAAGCGCAGGGCGTCATGCCCGGTGCGCGCCACCTCCTCGGCGGGCTGGCACGCCTGGAAGAGGCCGCCCTTCTCGAAATCGTGCAGCACGACGCGGTCGGCGGAGACGAGCGCGTCGATGAAGGCATCGTATTCATCCTTCGTGAAGGGCGCGTTGAGGTAATCGCCCGCGCCCTCCTCGCCGTAGCGCGACTGGCTGAAGAGCACGGAGCGATCGATCGTCGAGGCGTCGACGATGGGCGCCGCCGCATCGAAGAACGATAAAGCGTCTCCGCCCACGAGCGCATGGATCTTCTCCGAGAGCGCCGGCGAGCAGAGCGGGCCCGCGGCGATGACGCAGCGCCCCTCGGGGATATCGAGGGCCTCGGCGCGCACGAGCTCGATGGCGGGGCATGCCTTGACGCGCGCCTCCACGAGCTCCGAGAACCGCGTGCGGTCGACCGCGAGCGCGCCACCGGCCGGAACGGCGGCCTCCTCCGCGCACGCGAGCAGGGAGGAGCCCATGCGCGCGAGCTCGAGCTTGAGGAGGCCCGCCGCGCTCTCGAAGCGCGTGGACTTGAAGGAGTTCGAGCACACGAGCTCGGCGAGGCCGGCCGTCGCTTGCGCGGGCGAGGGCGTCTGGGGGCGCATCTCCACCAAGCGCACGGGCACCCCGCGCGCCGCGAGCGCGAGCGCGCACTCGCTTCCCGCGAGCCCGCCGCCGATAACCGTCACCGTATCAAAAGCCATGCATGTCCTCCTTCGTCGAATCATCCCCTATTGTGGCCGAAGGTCGTCCGCTCGTGAAGCTCCTCCTTGGTAGGAGCATATCGGCCGTCGCGGAGCTGCTCGATGCGCCCCTCGATGACGAGCGCGCCGAGGAATTCCATGCATCCGCGCGCGTCGAGGCCGATGAGCCGGGCCACCTCGTCCGAGCGCAAGGGCGAAGCCACGAGCGCGGATATGACGCGTCCCACCCGCTCGTCCTCCTCCACAGGACCCGTCGCCTGCCCATGCGAGAACCGGAGCGTCCCGAAGATGCGCGAGATGGCAACCTCGAGCGCCTCCTCATCGGAGATGCAGCACGCACCGGTCGCGATGAGGTAGTTCGAGCCCCTCGAATTCGGGGAGAAGATGGAGCCCGGCACCGCGAGCACCTCGCGCCCGATCGCATCGGCCGCCTCGGCCGTGGAGAAGGTGCCCGAGGGCATACCCGCCTCGCCGACGAACACCGCCCGCGCGAGCGCCGCGATGACGCGGTTGCGGCGCGGGAACAGGTACGGCCGGGGGTCGCAGCCCCAAGGCACGAGCGACACAACCGCCCCACCGGTCGCGAGCGCCTGCTCGATGAGGGCCGCGCTCGTCCGGGGATAGACGACGTCGGCACCGCACCCGAGCACGATGACGTGCCTCCCGCCCTGATGGAGCGCCTCCCAGCCCGCGCACTGGTCGCACCCGAGCGCGCCGCCCGAGATGACGGTGAGCCCCGAGGCGACCGCGATGCGCGCGGCGAGCTCCGTCACCGCGGCGCCATAGGGCGTCATGCGGCGCGTCCCCACGATGGCGAGGCCGGGGGCGGCGAGCGCCTCGGGGTCCCCACGGACGTAGAGGCGCTCTGGCGGGTCCAAAAGGTCGAGGAGCGCGGGCGGATAGAGTGCATCCCCTGGCACGAGCTCCCAGCGAGCGTCTTGGTTGCGAGCATCCATCACGCGGCACCTCCCCGGTACATCGCCGCCTCGAGCACATGCGCGCGCCCGACTTCCGCGGACTCATCGATATCCGCGATCGTCCGCGCGATGCGGCAGAGGCGCTTGATGCCCCTCCCCGTGACGTGGAGCCGCTTCGAGATGCCGAGGAGGGTGTCCGTCGCCTGGTCATCGAAGGAGAAGCCATCGATGGCGCGGTCAAGCGCGGAGCCGCACGCGGGCTTGTCGATGCGGGCTGCCGCGCGCTCCCGCTCGGCGCGATACGCCCGCCCGCGGGCTACCATATCGCCCAAGTCCGCGGTTGAGAGCCCCTCGGCTCCCTTGATGATGAGCTCGGGCTCCGGGCGGTGCACGTCGATGACGATGTCGATGCGGTCGATGAGGGGCCCCGCGAGCTTGGCGCGGTAGCGCTCGATGGCGCTCGCCGAGCAGCTGCACGGCACCTCGCGGTCGCCCAGATAGCCGCACGGGCAAGGGTTGCTCGCCGCGAGGAGCTGGAACCGCGAGGGGAACGCGTACGTCCCATCCACCCGCACGATGCGCACGCAGCCCTCCTCCATGGGTTGGCGCAGCATCTGGAGGACGTGCGCCGGGAATTCCGCGAGCTCGTCGAGGAAGAGCACGCCGCCATGCGCGAGGCTGATCTCGCCCGGCCGCACCGGCCTCCCGCCCCCGACAAGTCCCGCCGACGAGATGCTGTGGTGCGGGCTGCGGAACGGTCGCCTGCCGGCGAGCAGACCTGAGAGGTCCTCGCCTGCGACCGAGTGGATGCAGAGGGCATCCTGCTGCTCGGCACCCGCGAGCGCGGGTAGAATCGTCGTCATGCGTCGGGCGAGCATCGTCTTGCCCGAGCCTGGCGTCCCGACCATGAGCATGCCGAGCTCTCCCGCCGCGGCGACTGCCATCGCACGCTTGGCCTGCTCCTGTCCCACGACGTCGGCGAAATCGAGGGTGTCCGGCAGGGCGTTCGGAGCGAGCATGGCCTCCGGGGGAAGCTCGGCCGCGGCACCGATCCCTGCGCGGAGGCGCCCGATATGCGCGAGCGCCGCATGTGAGCAGCCCGGCAGCGCGAGTTCGGCGAGCGGGCCGGCGCCGATGAGGCGAAGCCCCTGCTCACGGGCGAGGATCTGGTACGCGATCGCGCCGCGGACCGCGCACACCGTCCCGTCGAGCGCGAGCTCGCCCACGAAAAGGCAGTCGTCGAGCCCCTGCCGGGGGATCTGCCCGGATATGGCGAGGATGGCCACCACGATGGGCAGGTCGAGCCCCGAGCCCGTCTTGCGCATATCGCCGGGCGCAAGGTTAACCGTGATGCTGCAGCGCGGAACCTCGAACCCGGCGCTCCGCATCGCGCCGCGCATGCGCCCGCGGGCATCGAGAATCGTCGAGTCGGGCATGCCGATGATCGAAAGCGAGGGCAAGCCGCCGCCGAGCGCGACCTCGACCGTCACGGGAACCGCCTCGACGCCGCGCAGACAGGCCGCATGCACGGCGAACACCCGCCCGGACATCAGTCCGCCTCCCAATCGAAGACGCTGTAGAAGTGCTTGATGCTCGCTTCCATGCCGGAGCGGAACACGACGCTCACCACATCGAAGCGGATGGCCATGACCGGGAACCGGTCCATGAGGTAGCAGGAGGCGATCCTGCGGTAGCGCTCGCGCTTGCGCGCGTCCACCGCCTCCTCCGGGCGCAGGTCGTCCCGGGCTCGGGCGCGCCGGGACTTGACCTCGACGAGCACGATCTCGTTCGATTCGAAATCGTAGGCGATGAGGTCGGCCTCGCCTTCCGCGCAGCGGTACCCGTGCTCCAAGATGTCGTAGCCGCGTTCCTCGAGATAGCTCGCGGCGATGAGCTCGCCCGTCGCCCCGACCTGCTGCGGCGTCATATCGGCGAGCGTATCCGTCGCGGGCGCCGCATCTGAGCGCTGAGCCTCGACAGGCGCCTGCTCCTCAGTGTCCGTGGGAAACCCGTCGCTTGCCCCGTGCCGCTTCGTCTTCCGTCCCATAGCGCGCTCCCTCCACTCGGTGTGGAGCCATCATCCATGGGTCATCCGACAGATTTCCAAGTGTTTCTGGCACGAACCTGGCAGGAACCTTGCACGGGGCTGGCACCTCGACCAAACGCCGAGCTCACGCAAGCGCGCACATCGTCACAACAGCCATACCAGTGCTAAAAGAGGCGCTGCGTCTCCAGAAAGTTTCCACAGAAGCTCACGCGGTGCTCCTCGGTGAGCCCGTGGGCGCGGATCGCGGCGATGTGCTCCGGGGAGGCGTAGCCCTTGGATTCCGCGAAATGGTAGCCCGGATAGAGCGCGTCGAGCTCGACCATGTGCGCGTCGCGCGTGACCTTCGCGACGATCGAGGCGGCGGCGATGCAGGCCACGCGCGCGTCCCCGTGCACGATGTCGCGCTCGTGCGGTACGGCGCCGAGCGGGTTGCCGTCCATGAGCACGCAGGCAGGCGCGAGCCCGGTGTCGCGCACCGCGCCTGCGACCGCCTCCCGGAGCGCCGCAGCCATGCCGATGTCGTCGATGCGGTGCGCGGAAACATGGTAGAAGCCGATGCCGCGGGCGACCTCGGCGATGCGCGCGGCGAGCACCTCCCGGCGCGAGGGCGTGAGCTTCTTGGAATCGTTCAACCCCCAGATGATGGGCTCGCTCGGCAGGCAGACGGCGCACACGGTGAGCGGCCCCGCGACGGAGCCGCGGCCGACCTCGTCGACGCCGATGACGACGCCCTCCCCGCCGAGTTCGCGCATCTCGCGGTACATGAGCTCCACGCGCTCATGCTCCGCCTGCTCGCGTCCCAGGCGCCGGCGGGCGCGCTCCACGGCCTGCTGCACCTGCTTGCGCGGGTCGGAGGCGTAGCGCTCGCACAGGGCGGGGAGCTCGTCTATGGTCGCGCTCCCCAGCACCGCGGCGACGTGCGCGGCCGAAAGCGAGCTCGTCTGATTCGCCATAGGGCACCTTCCTCTACTGACCCGGCGATGCGGCCTGTCCGCAGGCGCGGCATCGCCCGTGCAAAAGAAAAAGGCCGCCCTAAAGGACGGCCTTCGCGTGCGAGGATATCGCTTAGCGCTTCTCGGGGATGCGCGCAGCCTTGCCCACGCGGTCGCGCAGGTAGTAGAGCTTGGCGCGGCGCACGCGACCATGGCGCACGACCTCGAGCTTGGCGATCTTGGGGCTGTGGAGCGGGAAGGTGCGCTCGACGCCCACGCCGAAGGAGATCTTGCGAACGGTGAAGGTCTCACGCGAGGAGCCGCCGCTCATGCGGATGACGTCGCCCTGGAAGACCTGGATGCGCTCGCGGTCGCCTTCCTTGATGCGGTAGTGCACCTTGACGTTGTCGCCGACGCGGACCTGCGGGATGTCCTCGCGGATCTGCTGCCGCTCAATTGCGCGGATGTAGTCCATTTCAAATCCTCACTCTAATCCAGAGGTGCCGCACCCGTGAGCCGGCACATGGGTTTGCCAAACGTTGCAATTATACACAGACCGCCCAGCCCCGCAAGGGAGAAAACGCCCGTCGCGGGGAAATCACCACGTTCACGCGGCGCTGCGCCGGAAGCCCGATCATCCTTTCTCAGCGCGCCGCCTCCGCGAGCTTCGCCTGCGCAGCCGCGAGCCGCGCGATGGGGACGCGGTAGGGCGAGCACGAGACGTAGTCCACGCCCGCGGTGTTGAAGAGCCCGCGGATGGAGGCGGGGTCGCCGCCGTGCTCGCCGCAGACGCCACAGTGCATCGCGGGCTTCACGGAACGGGCCTTCTCCACCGCCATGCGGACGAGCTCGAGCACCGCCTTGTCGATGGTCTCGAACGGGTTCTTCTCCACGAGTTTCCTGTGCAGGTAGACGGGCATGAACTTGGATTCCGCGTCGTCGCGCGAGAAGCCGAAGGTCGTCTGCGTGAGGTCGTTCGTGCCGAAGCAGAGGAAGTCCGCGCTGCGGGCGATCTCGTCGGCGGTGAGGCAGGCGCGGGGCAGCTCGAGCATCGTGCCCACGGGGATGTCGAGCGCCACGCCGAACTCCGCGGCGACCTCGGCGATGACCTGCTCGCACACGGCGCGCATCTGCACCTGCTCGGAGGCGAGCGCCACGAGCGGCACCATGACCTCGGGCCGGGGGTCGAGCCCCTCGTCGCGGATGAGCGTCGCCGCCGCGCTCGCCACAGCGCGTACCTGCATGAGCGGGAGCTCGGGGAACACGAACGACAGGCGCACGCCGCGCAGGCCGAGCATCGGGTTCATCTCGGCCATGCCGTCGATGCGGCGGAGGCGTGCGCGCAGGGGCGCGAGCTCCGCATCCGAGGCGCCCGCGGCCTCGCGGCGCGCGATGTCCACCTCGAGCTCGCGCGGGGCGTCGAGGAATTCGTGGAGTGGCGGGTCGATGAGGCGCACGACCACGTCGCGGCCGTCCATGGTGCGGAACATCTTGAGGAAGTCGCCCGTCTGCACCGCGAGGAGCTCGGAGAGCGCTTGCTCGCGCACCGAGGGGTCGTCGCTCAAGATGAAGGTCTGGATGATGTTCTTGCGCTCGCCGAGGAACATGTGCTCCGTGCGGCAAAGCCCGATGGCCTCCGCCCCGAACCCGAGCGCGAGCTCAGCGTCCTCGGGGTTGTCGGCGTTCACGCGCACGTGATACGGGTGCGTGCTGCCGGGCTGCAGGCGGATCTCGTCTGCCCAGGAAAGGATCGTCTCGAGGTCGCCGGTGAGCTCGACCGAAACGAGCGGCACGGCGCCCGCGACCACGATGCCCTCGGTGCCGTCGATGGAGATGACGTCGCCCTCGCGGAGCACGATATCGGTGCCCGCGACGCGCGCCTCCTTCGCCGCCGCGTCGATCTGGATGGCCTCCGCGCCGCAGACGCAGGGCGCCCCCATGCCGCGCGCGATGACCGCGGCGTGGCTCGTCTTGCCGCCATGGCTCGTGAGGATGCCCTCGGCGGCGACCATGCCCTTGAGGTCGTCGGGGTTCGTCTCCCAGCGCACGAGGATGACCTTGCGCCCCTCGGCCACTGCGGCGACGGCATCATCGGAGCTGAACACGACTTCTCCCACCGCGGCGCCCGGGCTCGCGTTCAGGCCGCGCGCGAGCACCTCGAAGTCCGCGCTTGCATCGAACTGCGGGTGGAGCAGCTGGTCGAGCTGGGCGGGGTCGATCCGCCGCACGGCCTCCGCGCGGTCGATGAGTCCCTCCTCGACCATGTCGATGGCGATGCGCAGGGCCGCCTGCGCCGTGCGCTTGCCCACGCGGGTCTGGAGCATCCAGAGCTTGCCCTGCTCGATGGTGAACTCGATGTCGCACATGTCGTGGAAATGTCCCTCGAGGATCTGGAAGATCCGCTCGAGGTCCGCAGCCGCCTGGGCGAGCGCGGGGTACTCCCCCATCTTCTGGATGGGCTCGGTGTTGCGGATGCCCGCCACCACGTCCTCGCCCTGCGCGTTCACGAGGAAGTCGCCGTAGCGCTCGCGCGCGCCGTTGGCGGGGTTGCGCGTGAAGGCCACGCCGGTCGCTGAGCTCTCGCCCTTGTTGCCGTAGGCCATGGCCTGCACGTTCACCGCCGTGCCCAGGTCGTCGGGGATGTCGTTCGCCTTGCGGTAGATGCAGGCGCGCTCGTTCATCCAGCTGCCGAAGACCGCCTCGATGGCGAGCTTGAGCTGGACCGCAGGATCCTGGGGGAAGGCGATGGCGCCGTCGACGATAAGCTCCGGGTGCTCCGCGGCCGAGACGTTCGCGCGAAAGATGCCCTTGAACTCCTCCACGAGCTCATGCAAGTCGTCGGCGGACAGCTCGGCGTCGGTGCGCACGCCCGCGATGAGGCGCTTCTCGGTGAGCGCGTTCTCGAAGAGCTCGGCGTCGACGCCCATGACGACGTCGGAGAACATCTGGATGAAGCGGCGGTACGAATCCCATACGAAATGGGGGTCGCCCGTCTGCGCGATGAGCCCCTGGGCCGACGCGTCGTTGAGGCCGAGGTTGAGCACCGTGTCCATCATGCCCGGCATGGAGAACGGCGCGCCCGAGCGTACGGACACGAGGAGCGGGTCGCGCGCATCGCCCAGGCGCTTGCCCATGCGCTCCTCGAGGTCGCGCGTGGCGGCCTCGATCTCGTCGAGTGCGCCGGCGGGCCAGACGTTGCCCGCGTCCGCATATTCCATGCAGGTCTGGCAGGTGATGGTGTACCCACCGGGCACCGGAAGGCCGATGCGGCACATCTCAGCGAGGTTCGCCCCCTTGCCGCCGAGCATGTACTTCATGCTCGATGCGCCCTCCGTCACATCGACCCCGTTCGCATCGCTCCCGAACCGGTAGACGCGCTTCGTATCGCTCACGATACTCCCCCTTTCGACGGCCGCAGCCGTGAATCGTGGTACGACAAAGCCCATCGGGCGATGGGCTCAGCGCGAGTATACGAAAGGGTTCGAAAGCGCGTTTGCAAACGATATGAAGCACGGTTGACGGTATGAAAGCGGCGGTGAGCGGGTGGCGAAGTGGATGCTTTATGAAGATACCAGTTATGGTTTTCCCAGCATATGGTAGGTATATGAAGGACACTTTTCAGCTCTGTTACGCCGGTTTCGGACCCTTGCGCTCCCGGTGCTCCCGTGCCCGCTCGATGCGCTCGAGGTGGCCTGTGATCTCGGCCGCGGACTCCTCGACCGCCTTGCCGTCGGTGCGCACCACGAAGCAGCCCAGCCGGCGATACAGTGCGCGGGCCATCTTGAGCTCCGCCTCGATGTGCTCGGGGTCGGCATAGCTCGCGGCCACGGCGCGCGCGAGGCCGTCGCCCAGGCGCCGCTCGCGGATGTCATGGACGACCGGCGCGGTCGAGAGCAGACCGAAAACGCGTGCGGGGTCAAGCGAGAAGATCTCTGCGGGCGGCTCGATGCCGAGCGCGAGCGGGATGTTCGCCACGCGGTACCCCTGCAGGGCGAGGTACATGGAGAGCGGCGTCTTCGAGGTGCGCGAGATGCCCAACAGCACGAGGTCGGCCTCGGAAAGGTCTTCGGCACCCCGCCCGTCATCGTGCTCCACGAAATACTCCATGCAGGCGATGCGCTGGAAATAGCTGTCGTCGGTACGGTGGATGATGCCGGGGACGCCCAAGGGGGCAAGCCCCGTGAGCGCAGAGATGGCGCCCATCGCCGGACCCATGAGGTCCACCGCGGGCACGTTGAGGCGCTGGAGCAACGTGTCGACCGCGCGCCGCAGCTTCGCGTCCACGATGGTATGGAAGACGGCGAAGCGCGCTCCCGCAGCGATATGCGGCGCGAGGTAGGACTCGACCTGCTCGATGCGCTCGACCTTCGGCAGGCGCGCGATGGCGATGGCGCCCTCGGGGAACTGGCCGGCGGCCGCGAGGACGACGTCGCACGCGGTATCGCCCAAGGCGTCCGAGATCACATGCACGGTCGCTGCGCGCTCCATGCTGTCCCCTCTCCTCACCGGCCGGCCAGGATGGGTTGGTTGGGGACGTGTTCCTTCCAACCCATCGCGTGCGCCGGATTCGGCGCAACCTACGGTGTTCCGGGCGATGGGTTGGAAGGAACACGTCCCCAACCAACCCATCACAAAGCTGATGCGCGGCTACTTCTTGCGGGCGAGCTCGCCGATGTTCGCCACGCCGGCGAAGACCGCCTCGAAGCGGTTGAGCAGGCGCAGGCGGTTCTCACGGAGCGCCATGTCCTCGTCCATGACCATGACGTCGTCGAAGAAGCGGTCGATGGGCTCGCGCAAGGCGGCCAAGGAGGCGATGACGGCCGCGAAATCCTTCTTGGCGAGCGCGAGCTCCACGGTATCACGCGCGGCATCCGTGGCCAGGAGCAGCGAGCGCTCCGCCTCGCCCATCAGCACCTCGTCGACATCGGTGCCGAGCGACGCATCGGCCAGGTGGCTCGCGCGGGCGTAGGCCGTGGCGAGGTTCTCGAACGTCTCGGCATCGTCGCGACGCGCGTCCTCGAGCGCATGCGCGAGCGCGAAGTAATCGACGGGCGCGGAGACATCTCCGGCCGAGACGGCCGCCACGGTATCGGGGGCAAGCCCCTCGTCGCGCGCCATCTGCTCCATGCGCCCCTTGATGAAGGCGCACACGGCAGACGCGACCTCATCGGCATCGAAGACGATGCCCTGCTCGGCGTACGCCTCGAGCGCGGGCGGGACGAGCTCCTCATAGCCGCACTTCAAGCGCGTGCGGAGGATGTTGAGCACGCCGATGGCGCTGCGGCGGAGCGCGAAGGGGTCCTTCGAGCCGGTGGGCGGCTCGCCGATGGCGAACATGCCGGCGATGGTATCGAGCTTATCGGCCACCGCGACGACGCACCCGGCGATGCCCTCGGGCAGGTCGTCGCCGGCGAAGCGCGGGCGGTAGTGGTCGCGGATGGCGGCGGCGACCTCGTCGGACTCGCCGGCGGCCTTCGCGTAGTAGCCGCCCATGACGCCCTGCTGGCTCGTGAACTCGATCACCGCGGACGAGACGAGGTCCGCCTTGGCGAAGTGCGCCGCGCGCTGGGCATCGCTCGCGGCATGCGCGCCCACGCGCGCCGCATGGGCGATCGCGAGGGAGAGGTCCTCGATGCGGTCGGATTTCTCGAGCACGGAGCCGAGCTTCTCCTGGAAGGCGACCTCGGCCAGGCGCGCGCGGAACTCCTCGAGCGGCACCTTCAGGTCCTCGTCGTAGAAGAACTTCGCATCGTAGAGGCGGGCGCGCACCACGCGCTCGTTGCCGTCGATGATGCGCTCGCCGCACTCCGGACGCCCGTTGGACACCACGACGAACTCGCGGGTGAGTTCGCCCGCGGCATCGTAGATGGGGAAGTAGCGCTGGTTAGAGAGCATCGAGTCGCAGATGATCTCGTTGGGAACCTTGAGGAACTCCTCGTCGAACGCGCCCACGAGCACGGTCGGCCACTCGCAGAGGTTCACGACCTCGTCGAGCACCTTCTTAGGGGTGTCCACGCGCGAACCGGGGCGCTCGGCCTCGATGCGCTCGATGCCCTCGGCGATCACCGCGCGGCGGCGCTCCTCGGAGAGCACGCCGGCCTCCTCGAGCACCTGCTCGTACACCTCGGGACGGGCGACCACATGCTCGCCGGGGCCGAGCACGCGGTGGCCGCGCGTGGTGTTGCCCGAGGTCACGTCGGCGTAGGTCACGGGGATGACCTCATCGCCCAAAAGCGCGCAGATCCAGCGGATGGGGCGGACGAACGTCTCGTGCGTGGAACCCCAGCGCTGGCTGCGGTAGTTCGGCCACTCGAGGTTCGCGATGATGCTGTAGCAGAGCTCGGAGAGGATCGGGAGCGCCGGCGCGGCGGGGATGTCCTTCTCGGCGAACACGTACTCGCGGCCGTCCGTGTCCTCGCGGCGCACGAGGTCGGACGCAGCCACACCGCACTTGCGGGCGAAGCCCTCGGCGGCCTTGGTGGGCGCGCCCTCCGCATCGAAGGCGATCTGCGCCGCGGGGCCGCGCTTCACCTCGTGCACGGCCTCGGTCTCGGTCGCCACCTGCGCGAGGAGCGCGAGGCGGCGCGGCGAGGACACCGCGCGCACGTCGGAATAGGCAAGGCCGGCGGCATCGAGGCCGCGGGTGAGCAGGCCGGGGAGCTGGCGCACCGCGTTCATGAGCGGGGCGGCGGGCATCTCCTCGCAGCCGATCTCGAACAAGAAGCTCCTGGTTTCGGCCATGCTTAGGCCACCTCCCCTTCCTCAGCGCGCGCGGGCTCGGCCGCGACCTCGGCGAGGTACGCCTCGCAGCAGGCCTTGGCGACCGTGCGCACGCGCAGGATGTAGTTCGCGCGCTCCACGGCGGAGAGCGCGCCGCGCGAATCGAGCAGGTTGAACGCGTGGCTGCACTTCATGACGCAGTCGTATGCGGGAAGCGGCAGCCCGGCCTCGAGACAGGAATGGCACTCCGCCTCGTAGTCGTTGAACTTCTGGCGCATCATCTCGACGTTCGCGACCTCGAAGTTGTACGCGGAGAACTCGCGCTCGTTCTCGAGGAACACGTCGCCGTAGGTCATGGGCGTGCCATCGGGCAGGTAGCTCCACACGAGGTCGTACACGGAGTCGACGCCCTGCACGTACATGGCGAGGCGCTCCAGGCCGTAGGTGATCTCCACGGGCACCGGGTCGACCTCGATGCCGCCCACCTGCTGGAAGTAGGTGAACTGCGTGATCTCCATGCCGTTCAGCCAGACCTCCCAGCCCAGACCCCAGGCGCCGAGCGTCGGGCTCTCCCAGTCGTCCTCGACGAAGCGCACGTCGTGCTCGGCAGGGTCGATGCCGATGGCCTTGAGCGAGTCGAGGTAGAGTTCCTGGCTGTTCTCGGGCGAGGGCTTGAGCAGCACCTGGAACTGGTAGTAATGCTGCAGGCGGTTGGGGTTCTCGCCGTAGCGGCCGTCGGCGGGACGGCGGCAGGGCTGCGCGTAGCACGTGCGCCACGACGCCGGGCCGAGCGAGCGCAGCGTGGTGGCGGTGTGGAACGTGCCGGCGCCCACCTCGGAGTCGTAGGGCTGCATGATCACGCAGCCCTGCGCGCCCCAGTAGCGCTGGAGCGTGAGAATGATGTCTTGGAACGTTTGCACGGATCTCTCCATACCTCGACTACCCCCTTGGTTCACATGAGCTGGATGGTCGTTCCGGGCGCATCAGACGAGGCCGAAACGGTTGAGCGGCCAATACCGGAACACCACGACCCCGATGAGGTCGTCCTCCGGGACGGCGCCGAAATAGCGTGAATCGGCCGAGTTCTCGCGGTTGTCGCCCATCACCCACACGCACCCCTCGGGCACCGTGTAGGGGAAGCCCACGCTCACGCCCTCGGCCTGGGCGGCGAGCGGGTACGACTCCCCTTCCGCATAGGGCTCGTCGAGCGCCACGCCATCGACGTACACCACGCCGTCCACGAGGTCGACCGTCTGGCCGGCCGTCGCGATGACGCGCTTCACGAGCACGTCGTGCTCGGAGGTGCCGTCGGGGTTGCGGAAGACGACGATATCGCCCGGCTGCACGTCCATCCTCAGGTTCACGGTGAGCTTCTGGGCGAAGATCTGGTCGCCGACTTCGATCGTGGGCTCCATGGAACCCGTGGGCACGCGGTACGGCTCGATGACGAACATGCGGATGAAGATGAAGAACGCGAAGACGAGCGCGAAGGTGACGACCCACTCGAGGATGCCCCGTAAGAACGAATGCTGCTGCGGTAGCACGAGTACCTCCTAGTCCGAATCGCAGGCGACAAGGTCGCGGTGCGGCGGCGCCGGCTCGCACGCGGGATGCGGCGCGGGCGCGCATGCACCATGATAGCGTGCGATGAGCTCGCGGGCGCGGGCGCGCTCGTCGTCCGCAAGGTCCGCCGTGGCGATGAGGTCGGGCCGCCAGCGGCAGGTGCGCTCGATGGCGTCCGCCCGGCGCCAGGCGTCGACATTCGCGTGGTCGCCCGAGAGGAGCACGTCGGGCACGCCCCTGCCCTCGAACTCCGCGGGGCGGGTGTACTGCGCGTACTCCAGCAGGCCGCCGCCCGCGCCCGTGGCGAACGACTCGTCGACGCTGCTTAGGGCATCGCCGAGCGCACCGGGCAGCAAGCGCACGATGGCGTCCGTCACGACCATCGCGGGGAGCTCCCCGCCCGTGAGCACGTAGTCCCCGATGGAGAGGCGCTCGTCGGCGAGCTCGTAGGCGCGCTCGTCGATGCCCTCGTAGCGGCCGCACACGAAGAGGATGCGCTCCTCGCGGGCGAGGCGCTCGGCCGTCGCCTGGGTGAAGGGCGCGCCGCACGGCGTGAAGAAGACGACGTGCGGGACGGGGCCTGTGCCCGCGATGGCGCGGACCGCCTCGAAGATGGGCGGCGCCTTCATGAGCATGCCCTGGCCGCCACCGTAGGGCTCGTCATCCACGGTGCGGTGCCTATCGTGCGTCCAGTCGCGCAGGTCGTAGGCGCGAAAGTCGAAGATCCCGGCCGCGCGGGCGCGGCCGAGGATCGACGTCGACATGGCGGGCTCGAACATATCGGGGAAGACAGAGAGGGTCTCTATGAGCACGCGCCCTCACCCTCCCCGGTATGCGCAGCGGTTTCCTGCCCATCCGCGAGCTGCTCGGATGCGCGCGGGAGGAGCGCGGGGTCGATGAGGCCGTCCATGATGCGGACGGGGATGTCGCCCGTCTCGGGGATCTCGCGCACCACCTGGTCGATCACGGGCACGAGCACCTCGCCGAAGGCGCCCTCGACCTGCCACACGTCGTTCGCGGGCGTCTCGATGACCTGGACGATGGCGCCGAGGTCGCCGAAGCGCGCATCGGCGAGATGCCGGCCCAGGAGCTCCTCCCACGGCGCGTCGAGCGCCCCCAGTTCCACGTCGTCGCGGCGTGCGAGCACGTAGCAGTCGCGCACGGCCTCCGCGGCATCGATCGTGTCGATCCCGCTGAAGCGCACGCGGCCGCCCTGGGGGTCATCCGCCACCGCCTCGACGCGGCAGAAGCGATCGCGCCCGAGCGCGGGCGGCGTGAGCGCCACCTGGAGCCCCGGCTCGATACAAAAAGGAAGGCCACGTACCGGACGGACGATGACCTCCCCTGCACGCCCGTGCGGACGCACCACACGGGCTATGTTCATATATCGGTTCGACAACGCGTACCCTACCCGAGAACCTCGACCTCGACGGACGTGCCCAGGCGCGCGGCGAGCGCGCGGGCGAGGGTGCGGATGGCCTTGATGGTGCGCCCATGGCGACCGATGACCTTGGCGACGTCCGCATCGGCGACGGTGATCTCGATGACCGAGGCATCCGCGCCGTCGATGACCTCGAGGCTCACGGCATCCTCATCGTCGACGATGGAGAGCACGAGGTACTCAACCAGATCGGCTACGCGATCGGAGAGCTCGGCCTCGGTCGCGATGGGGCTCGCCTGCTCCTCGGCCACGGTTCCTACTCCTCGGTGGACTCAGCGGCCTCGGCGGCGGCAGCCTCGGCAGCCTTCGCGGCCTCGGCCTCCTTGGCGAGCTGCTTCTTGGACTTCTTGGCCTCGGCGGGAGCCTTCGGGCCCTCCTCGGCGGCCTTCATGAGCGCAGCGACGGCGTCGGTGAGCTGAGCGCCCTTGGCCTGCCACTCAGCGATCTTCTCGGTGTCGAGGCTGATCGTCTTGGGGCTGGTCAGCGGGTTGTAGCGGCCGACCTCCTCGATGAAGCGACCGTCGCGGGGCGAACGGGAATCCGCGACGACGACGCGGTAGTACGGGCGTTTCTTAGAGCCGTGACGGGCAAGGCGAATCTTGACTGCCAATGAAAACTCCTCCAACCATGCAGCCCGCGGGCTGCGACTACAGACAAACAGGTTGTAATGATACGCCAACGGATGGAGCAGGTGAAGAGGCGCATGCCAACTTCTTCGGTATATCCGCAGGCAGGTTCACATTCTACGCAAGATTCGCAAGAATGCAAGGAGGACGGAGCCGCTTCCCGAAAGGAACGGATGGCGCGGAGGATCAGTCGCGCGGCTTGTTCTGACCGAGGTACTTGTCCGGGCGCACGAGGTCGTCGCCGAAGCGCGCCGCGCGGCCGAAGCCCACGGCATCCGAGCCGAAGCGCTCGCGCACGCGGTCGACGGCGACCGAGAGGTCGCGGCGGTCGCTCGCGACGGCGCCGCGCTCGTCCACCTCGCAGAACAGGTCGGTCTGCACGGGCTCCGCCGTCGCGAAGCCGCTCACCCCGATACCGAGCAGCCGCACCGGCTGTCCCTCCGACCATACGCGGTCGAGCAGCTCGCGCGCCGCCGCGACGAAGATGTTCTCGTCATCCGTGGGGTGCGGCAGGCGGCGCTGGGCGCTCCGACCCTTGCCGTAGGCGTAGTGCACCTTGATGGTGACGGTGTGGCCGGCGAGCCCCTTGCGGCGGAGCCTGCGGCCGACGGATTCCCCCAGAAGCGCGAGGGCGGCCTCGATGTCCGCGCGGTCGGTGAGGTCGTGCGCGAACGTGCGCTCGTTGCTCACGGATTTCACATCATCGGGTGCGTCGATGGCGGAGACGGCGCTCACCTCGCGCCCTGCGGCGCGCTGCCGCATGGCCTCGGCGTTGACACCGAAGATGGGGCTGAGGCGCGCGAGCGGGGCCGCAGCGAGCTGGCCGAGCGTGCGGATGCCCACCCGGTGCAGCGCCTCCTCCGCCGAGGAGCCGATGCCGCTCATCGCGCGCACGGGCAGCGGTTCCAGGAAGCTCGCCTCGGTGCCCGGTGGCACGATGGTGAGGCCGCGCGGCTTGTCGCGGTCGCTCGCGATCTTCGCGACCGTCTTGTTCGGACCCAGGCCGATGGAGCACGTGATGCCGAGCTCGCTCACACGGCTGGAGATGCGCCGGACGATGTCGATGGGGTTCTCGCGCGAGTAGCGGCCGGGCGTGATGTCGAAGAACGCCTCGTCGATGGAGACCTGGTCCACATAGGGCGTCTCGTCGGCCAGGATGGCCATGACGCGCGCGCTCATCTCGCGATAGCGGTCGAAGTGGCCGTGCGTCCAGATGGCGTGCGGGCAGAGGCGCATCGCCTGGGCGGAGGGCATGGCGGAGTGGACGCCGAAGGGGCGCGCCTCGTAGGAGGCCGTCGAGACCACGCCGCGCTCGCCGGGCAGGCCGCCCACGATGACGGGCTTGCCGCGCCATTCGGGATGGTCGAGCTGCTCCACGCTCGCGAAGAAGGCGTCCAGGTCCATGAGGCCGATCGCCGGCCCCCGCCAATCCCCGAACAACTCGAACACATCAAAAAGGGACGGGTTCAAAACGTTACCTTTTGCATCATTTGGGGACAGGCTTTGCTCGGAAGGTTCGCGCCCGCACCCCTTCGATGGTACGTCCATACCAGCAACCCCCTCCCCTTATTCCAGCCTGTCGCCGCGCCGCGTGACGCCCCGCGTCTCACGCGCGATCACCGCGCGCCCGATACCGGTCAGGCGCTCGATCTGCTTGACGGTGAGACCGAAGGACCGAAGCTGTTGCAGCCCCTCGTTTCGGCGCGCGACCGCGAGCTCTTTGAGCTTGGCCGGGTCACCGCCCGTAAGCGCTGCCCGCGCGGCGACGAGCGCGTCCTCATCGGCGATGCGGCCGTTGGAGCGCTCCACGTATCCCTCGAAGCGCTCGTCCGCGCAGAGCGCGGCGAAACCCCCGTACTCTTCCATGAGGTCGCGAAGCGCAGGTGCATCGCACAGTTCGAACGATCCCGCATACTCATGGAAGCTGCTCCACCGATACGAATCCGCGCGCGCCACGCCCGCGCGCTCGGGGTTCTCGTGAATATAGCGCACCACGGCGAGCAGCTGGCGATCGGACTCGATGGGGATGCTCTTGAACCTGCCCTGAAACACCGCGCCGACATGCCCCGTGCGTCCGTTGAAGCGCAGCGCGTAGGCGGTCTCGAGTCCATGCATTGCCTGCGACAGGCGCTGCAGCGGGTCTTCGACCAAGAGGTGCACGTGGTTGCTCATGAGGCACCACGCGCCGAGGGAAACCTGCGCATCTCCAAGGTGCTCCACCATGAGCCGGCAGAACCGCTCGCGGTCCGCGTCATCCTCGAACAGCAGCTGCCTGCCGTTGCCGCGCGCGATGACGTGATACCAGCCGGACCTCGATACCTGGCGTGCTGTTCGCGGCATAGGCCATCGCCGTCCCTTCCCTCGCCCTGTTCCCTGCATAGCAGCGAGTCCCGGCGCATCGGCCCCGGGACTCAATTCTAGCGGTACGGGCGGACAAAACCGACGGCGCGGACGCGAGAAATCATTCCAATCCCGCCGCGCGAGAGCCTGTCCCCAAATGTAGCAAAAGGTAACGTTTTGAACCCGTCCCTTTATGAGAGGGTCAGGGTGAGGGTGGGGGCGTCGCCCCAGAGCTTCTCGAGGCGGTAGTAGTCGCGCGCCTCGGGCGTGAACACGTGCACGACGACCGAGCCGTAGTCCATGAGGATCCACGTGCGCTGGTCGCGCCCCTCGATGGAGAACGGGTGCTCGCCATACGCCGCGGCGACCTTCTCCTCGACCTCGTCGACGATGGTATCGACCTGACGGGCGTTCGCGCCGGTGGCGATCACGAAGTAATCGCACACATCGGAGAACTCGGTGAGGTCGATCGCGATAACATCCTCCGCCTTCTTGTCGAACGCGGCCTGAGCCGCCGCGCGCGCCACATCCTCGGCGGCCACGCCGGAAGCGGAGCGGGATGCCGCGCTGCGGTCGATCGAGGCGGGCGTCGCCTCATCGGCGAAGGTCGCGTCGTCCGCGGCGGCGGCGTCGAGCAGCACCTCGGACGCCTCGTCGGAGACCTCATTGAGCAGGGTGTCGTCTGCCATGGAATGCCTTTCTAACGGGTGCCCACGCCAGCATCGGGCCGCGCGAGCGCATAACGGTTATAGATGTCGATGGCCGTGGGATACAGGTACCGGCCGGTCTGGAGCACGTAGACGAGGCCTTGCGTGAAGCAGGCGAAGAAGAGCTCGGTGAGCGAGACCTCCCCCACCTGCGCACGGAGCGCGTCAGCGTAGTCGCCGCGGCGGTTCGGCTCGATTGCATCGGCCACGAAGACCACCATGTCGAGCAGCGCCATATCGAGCGCGCCCACCGTATGGCGGGCGATCGCCTGGAACACGCACGGGGGCAGCTCGCCGAAGAGCTCGGGAAGCTCGCGCGCAGCGACCGGGCCGTGCAGAAGCGGCGCCGCGAGCGCCGGCGACCCCGCGATCTCGATATGGTAGCGGATGGCACGGCTCACGAGCTCCTCGTCGGAGAGCACCTTGTCCCAGTCGTGCAGCAGACCCGCCGCGGTCGCGAGGAACGGATCGACCTCGTAGGCGCGCGCGAGGCGGCAGGCGGTCTCGGCCACGCCGAGCGAATGGCGGAACCGCTTGCGCGCATCCTTCATGCGCACCCGGAGCAGCTCCTCGATGCGCTCGAGTGCCGCGAGCTCCTCCCCCGAGAAGCCGAGCGCGCACGCAACCGACATGCCCTCTTCGCCCATGGTCACGCACTCCTTTCGATAACGTCCACGTCCTGGTAGAGACGGTTCTTGCGGATATACCCCACGACCGATTCCGAGGTGAGGTAGCGGATGCTCCGGCCGAGCGCGACGCGCTGGCGGATGTTCGTCGAGCTGATGGCGAGCGCCGGGATCTCGATGTAGCGCACATCGAACGGGAACCCCGAGGCCTCGATGCGCTCATGCGCCTGGGTGATGTCGTAGCCCGGGCGCGTGGCAGCGATGAGCGTCGCGAGCTCCGCGATGTCGCCGGCGTCGCGCCACGAGACGATGTCGAGGATGGCATCCGCCCCCGTGATGAAGTAGAGCTTCACCGAATCGGGGTAGTAGGCGCGCAGGTAGCGCAGGGTGTCGGCCGTGTACGTCACACCGGGGCGGTCGATCTCCAGGCGGCTCGTGAAGAAGGCCTCGTTGGCCGCCGTCGCGAGCACGGTCATGGCGTAGCGGTCCTCCGGGGCGGAGACCCGCTGATGGAGCTTGAACGCGGGCGCCCCCGCCGGCATGAAGAGGACGAGGTCGAGGTCGAGCGCCTCGCGCGCCTGCTCAGCCGTGACGAGGTGTCCGTAGTGGATGGGGTCGAACGTCCCGCCCATGATCCCCAGGCGATAGGTGCGCGCGGGATCCTTGCCCACCTCGGGCAGCGCGACCGCTCGTGTTCCATCCATCCGTCCCAGCTCCTTGCATATCATCCAGCACAGCCGGATCGCCCTGCGACCCGGCCTGACTGGATTCTATCAAAACTCGTCGGCGTCTTCGGCGCCCTCATAGGTGAACGCGCGGCCAACGATGCGCACCTCGTCGCCGGGACGGCAGCCCGCCTCCTCGAGCGCGGCGTCCACGCCCATGCGGGCGAGACGGTGCTGCAGGTAGATGATGGCCTCCTCGTTATCCCAGTCCGTCTGCACCACGAGGCGCTCGACCTGCGTGCCCTTGACGCGATACGCGCCGGGCTCCTCGCAAACCACCTGGAAGCGGGCCTCGCGCTCACGGCGGCGGCGCTCCCAGCGCTCGTCGAAGGTGACGGGCGCGGCCTCGCTCGCGAGCTCGCTGCGAAGCTTGTCGACCATCTCTCCGCAGGCGAGCATGAGGGTGTTGAGCCCCGCGCCCGTGGCGGCCGAGACGGCGAAGAAGGGATGGCCGTCCTCGGTGGCGGCGCGGCGCAGCTCGGCCACGCGGTCGGTCATGCCGGAGACGTCGCACTTGTTCGCGACGACGATCTGCGGGCGGTCGGCGAGCTCGGAGGCATAGCGGCGCAGCTCCTCGTTGATGACGTGGTAGTCCTCGACCGGGTCGCGCCCCTCGAAGCCGCCCGTGATGTCGACGACGTGCATGATGAGGGCCGTGCGCTCGATGTGGCGCAGGAACTCGTGGCCGAGGCCCTTGCCCTCGCTCGCGCCCTCGATGAGGCCGGGGATGTCCGCGACGACGTAGGAATACTCCCCCGCGCGCACCACGCCGAGGTTCGGGACGAGCGTCGTGAACGGGTAGTCCGCGATCTTGGGGCGGGCGGCGCTCATGCGGGCGATGAGCGAGCTCTTGCCCACGGAGGGCAGGCCCACGAGCGCGGCATCGGCCATGAGCTTCATCTCGAGCTCGATCCAATGATCCTGCGCGGGCTCGCCGAGCTGCGCGAACGCGGGTGCGCGGCGCACCGAGGTGACGAAATGGGTGTTGCCGAGGCCGCCCTGGCCGCCCGGCGCCACGACGACGCGCTCGCCGTCGTGCGTGAGGTCGGCGATCTCGTAGAGGGGCTCCATGGTCTCGGGGTCGAGCTCGCGCACGACGGTGCCCATGGGCACCGGGAGCACGAGGTCCTCGCCGTCGCGGCCGTCCTTACGGGCACCCTTGCCGTGCGTGCCGCGCTCGGCGCGGAAATGATGCTTGTAGCGGTAGTCGATGAGCGACGACAGGCGCGCCGATGCCTGGATCACCACGTCGCCGCCGCGGCCGCCGTCGCCGCCGTCGGGACCGCCCTTGGGGACGTGCGCCTCGCGGCGGAACGACATGCAGCCGGCGCCGCCGTCGCCGCCGCGGACATTGATTCGGCAGATGTCAGTGAACTGGGGCATCATAGGCCTTTCTTTACGAAAACGGGAGACCCCTGACTCATCAGGAGGCCTCCCGTACGATGCAAGCTATGAAGGGTCTGCTACGCGGTGGCAGCAGGAAGCACGCTCACGCGACGCTTGTCGCCGCGCTTGTACTCGACGGTGCCGTCGATGAGGGCGAACAGCGTGTCGTCCTTGCCGCGGCCCACGTTCGCACCGGGGTGGATGTGGGTGCCGCGCTGACGGACGAGAATCGTGCCCGCAGTGACGGTCTGGCCGGCGAAACGCTTGCAACCAAGACGCTGACCGCGCGAGTCGCGGCCATTACGGGAGGAACCGAGTCCTTTTTTGTGTGCCATCTCTCGTACCTACTCTCTCGATCGCGCGGAGCTACTCAGCGCTCACGGCCTCGGCGGGAGCCTCGGCCTCCTTGGTGGTCTTACGGGGCGCACGCGTGGTAGCCTGCACCTTGGTGATCTTCACCTTGGTGAGCTGCTGGCGATGACCCTTGAGGCGATGATAGCGCTTGCGCTTCTTGAACTTGAAGACGAGCTGCTTCTCACCCTTGAACTGGTCGACGATCTCGGCCGTGACCTTGGCCTTGGCAAGCTTGGCGGCGTCGGTGACGATCTTCTTGCCGTCGTTCAGGAAGAGAACGGGAAGCTCGACGGAGGAACCGATCTCGCCCTCGATCTTCTCGACGGTGATCACATCGTCCTGAGCGACCTTGTACTGCTTGCCGCCGGTTGAAACGATTGCGTACATGTGTTAGCCCTTCATGCATCTGGTAGTGCAACAGCCGAATATAGTAGCAGCTGCGTAAGCCCACGTCAACGGATATTCGCAGAGTCTCCGCAACCTTGACTCGCTGCCCCCGGCGGTCCTCCTCCGCACGCTTGTCCTCGCCGCTTCGCGGCTGCGGAATCGCGTGCGGAGGAGGACCGCCGGGGGCGCGCAAAAGGTTGTCAGTGCCTCGCTCACCACAGGAGTTAGGGATGGAGCGGATACACAGGTGCGCCGTCGTCGGACATGGCGTATTGGGCGGTGCGGGTTACGTCGTAGTGGTCGAATAGGGAAAGGTTCTGGATGCCGGTGGAGACGATCGGGTCGTCGGGGGCTCCGTGGAGCTCAGCGTCGAGGGCGGCGAGGAGGATCTCCGGGCGCAGGGCGCCCTCGTTGTCCATGCGGGTCGAGAGGTCGAGGGCGAAGGCGCCGTCTGCGAGCGCGCGCACCGTGTACGCGTCGAGCGTCCGCGTGAGGTCGAGCACCTTCTGCTTCTTGCCGCGCTGGTAGGGGATCTGCCCGCGGGCGACGACCGCCGCGAGCGCCGCTTCCAAGCGCGGCGCGTCGAGCGCGGCCGCCTCCCCCGCCGCGTCGCGCCGCGGGAAGAGCGCCACGCGGTACTCCGCGCACGTGATGAAGGCCGTGAGCGCGTCTGCGCGCACATCGACGTATCCCGCCTCCTGGGGTGCGAGGTCCGCGGGAGCGGCGGCGCGCAGGCGCTCGAGAGCCTCCGTCACCGGCACGAGCTCGGTGAGGAACACGTCGAACCACTCGCACGAAGATGCCGTCCCCACGGGCAGCGCCGCGGAGAAGCCGGCGCGCATGTGCGGCGAGAAGCCCTGCGTCACCGCATAGGGAAGCCCGGCGCGTCGCACCACGCGCTCGATGGTGTGCAGCACCTCGAGGTGCCCCAGGTAGCGCAGGCGCCCCTGCTTCACGTAGCGGACGCGCAGGCGGAAGAGCAGCTGCTCGGTCATGAGCGATCACCTACCAGGACGTTCTCGGCGCCGAGCGTGGGGCAGATGCCGCAGCCGGTGCACGAGGAGCGCGTGCAGTCGTCGGTCGTCTTCCCCGCGAGCGCCCGCCGCCATTCGCGCAGGAGGAACCCGCGCGACACGCCGGGGCTCACGTGCTCCCAGGGAAGGCGCGCGTCGAGGGGGAACTCCTCCTCGGCGATGGCGCGCAGGTCGAGCCCGAGCTCCGCGGCCGCCTCCTCCCAGCGCGCGAGCGAGAACTGGTCGCTCCACGCGTCGAAGCGCGCGCCATGCCGCCAGGCGCCCAGGATGAGCGGGGCGAGGTCGCGGCCGCCGCGCGAGAGCACCGCCTCGATGAGCGAGGTCTCGGCGTCATGGCAGTGCACGCGGATGGCGCGGTCGTGCACGCTGTCGATGAGCAGGCGCTGGCGGCGCTTCACCTCGGCATCATCGAGCTGCGCGCACCATTGGAACGGCGTGTGCGCCTTGGGGATGAACACGGAGACCGAGACGGAGACCTGGATACCGCCGCGCTGCCCCTTCGGCACGACTTCGCGGGCGATGGAAAGGACGCGCTCGGCGAGCTCGGCGATGGCAACGATGTCCTCGTCCCGCTCGCCGGGAAGCCCCATCATGAAGTAGAGCTTCACGCGCCGCCATCCCGCCTCGAAGGCCGCGCGGCAAGCGCGCTCGAGGTCGTCCTCGGTCACGTTCTTGTTGATGATGTCGCGCAGGCGCTGGCTGCCGGCCTCGGGGGCGAACGTGAGGCCGCCCTTCTTCTCCCCCGCCACCTCGAGCGCCATGTCGACGCCGAAGGCATCGAGGCGCTGCGAGGGGATCGAGACGGACACGCCCGTCCCCTCGAGCCCGCGGTTCAGGCGCGAGAGGATCTGCGAGCAGCAGGAGTGGTCCGTCGTGGAGAGCGAGGTGAGCGAGACCTCGTCGTAGCCGGTATGCGCGAGCCCGCGCGACACCGCCGCGACGATCTGGTCCGGCGTGCGCTCGCGCACGGGCCGGTAGGTGATGCCCGCCTGGCAGAAGCGGCAGCCGCGCGCGCAGCCGCGTAGCACCTCGATGGAGAGGCGATCGTGCACGAGCTCGGTGAAGGGCACGATGGACTGCGAGACGGGATCGGTCGCGCCGAAGTCGCGGACGACGCGCTTGTACACCACCTCGGGCACGTTCGCGCCCGCCCGGGGCACGGTGTACCCATGGCGCGTGCAGGCACCCTCATGCGAGACCTCGTAGAGCGCGGGCACGTACGTGCCGGGCACGCGGGCGAGCCCGGCGAGGATCTCGGCGCGCGTGGCGCCCGCATCGCGCAGGCGCTCGTGCTCCCGGCAGACCTCGACGAGCGATTCCTCGCCCTCGCCGATGAGGAAGGCGTCGAAGAGCGGCGCGAGGGGCTCGGGGTTGTAGACGCTCGGGCCACCGCCGATCACGAGCGGGTCGTCCTCGCCGCGGTCGGCGGCGAGCAGCGGGATCCCCGCGAGGTCGAGCGCCTCGAGGTAGTTCGTCGCGGCCATCTCGTGCGGGATGTGGAAGCCCACGACATCGAACGAGGCCACGGGTGCCGCGCCCTCGAGCGAGAGCAGGGGCACGCCCGCGGCGCGCATCTCGTCGGCCATGTCGACCCACGGCACATACGAGCGCTCGCACGCGATGCCCTCGGCGCGGTTCAGCGCGGCGTAGAGGATGGCGATGCCCTGGTTGGGCAAGCCCACCTCGTAGACATCCGGGTAGATGAGGCAGGCGCGGTAGGCAGCCTCGGGCTTCGAGGCGGTGCCCCACTCATGGTCGATGTAGCGGCTCGGCTTCTCGACGCGCGCGAGCAGCGGCTCGAGCTCGCTGAAGCGGTCGCGGTATTCGCAGCGCATGCGCCTCACCAATCCTGCACGACGACGGGGGCGGAGGTTGCAGGATGCGGCGCATCCGCGGCGCCCGCGGCACCGAAGAGGGTGCCCAGACGGCGCGCGAGCTCGCTCGTGACGGCGTTGAGCCGCCCGTAGTCGATGCCGCGCTCGTAGGCAGCCGCAAGCGCGCGCCCCATGCCGTAGGTGCCGGCTGCGGCGATGCACGCCTTCACGAGGAAGGCCGCATGCCCCGCAGGGTGGCTCACCGCGCGCGCGACGAAGCGCAGCGCGAGCGCCCCGGCGAGGACAGCCGCCATCTCGTAGCCGCGCTCGGGCTCGAGCTTGTAGCCGAAGATCGCGCTCAGCTTGAGCGCCATGCCCACCTCGGTGATGGTCATGACCGGGAAGTCCGCGCCAGGCATGAAGCTGAGAGCGCCGGTGGCGAGGTTCGCGACAGCCGCCGAGGAGATGATGCGCATCGAGGCCGCGATGCGCATGAACGCGAAGTTCGCCGCGAAGGCGACGTCCTTCTCCGTGCGGTCGAGGATCCAGCGCGCGAGCGTGTCAAGCAGGTAGGTGTCGTCCGTCGCGGCGATGAGGCCGAGCAGCGGCGTGTCGTCCTTGATGAAGGGCACCTCGACGCTCGACTCGGCTATGACGGCGACGGGGGCGCCCGCCACCACGAGCTCATGCACCGCGCGCTCGAGGATGTCCGACCCGCACGAGAGCACGAGCACGATATCCGTATCGGGCCGCGGCGCGACGGGCGCGGCCGTGAGGCGCTCCACGCGCACGAGCGCCGAGGTCGTCCTCGGCACGAGCGCGTCGCGCACGCAGGCCACGATCGCAGGCGAAGCGCTCCGATCCACATACACCGCGACGCGCACCGGCTCATCGGTGGCGCGCTTCGCGCCGACACCGGCCTTGAGCGCCCCGGCGAGCGATTCAACAGGTACCCTCATATCCGCTCCCGTCTATAGCGTTGCCTGGCGACGGCGCCAGATCGATTCAACGATACCGATGATTATGCACTGGACGATCATCGAGGAAGATCCGAAGCTGATGAACGGCAACGGGATGCCCGTGATGGGCATGAGCCCGATGCACATGCCGATGTTCTCGAAGATCTGGAACATCCACAGCCCCACGAAGCCCACGCACACGAGCCTGAAGAAGAGCGACTCGCACTTGATGGCGATGCGGATGACCGAGAAGAGCAGGAAGGCGAAGAGCGCGAGCAGAACGAGCGCGCCCGCGAAGCCGAAGGTCTCGCACAGAAGGGCGAACACGAAGTCCGTGTGCGACTCGGGGAGAAACCCGTAGGACGACTGCGTGGCGTGGCCGATCCCCTTGCCGAAGAAACCGCCCGAGCCCACCGCGATGAGCGACTGCTGCAGGTTGTAGCCCGCACCCGAGGTGTCCGCCTCGGGGTCGAGGAACACGAGCAGGCGGTTCATCTGGTAGCTCTTGATGAGCGAGTTCGCATCGCCCACGATGCCGTCGATGATGGAGTCCGTCGCCAGGATGAGCGACACGAGCCCGATGATGACCGCGATGGTGGAGAGCACCCACTCCTTGCGCGCGCCGCTCATCATGATGGTCACGGCGCCGGAGAAGAACACCACGAGGCTCGAGCCGAGGTCGCCCTGGATGATGATGCAGACGAACGGCACGGCGAGCATGCCGCAGAACTTCAGGTAGTCGCGGAACGAGTCGATCTTGCCGTGGTACTGCGCGCCGATGGAGGCCATGAAGAAGACGGTGATGACCTTCGCGAGCTCGACGGGCTGGAACGTGAGGTGGATGAAGGGTATCTGGATCCACCCCGTCATGCCCATGGCGTTGTACGAGAGCCCCGGCACATAGGGCAGGAAGATGACGATGATGTCTACGACGAGCAGGACGGTCGACATGTTCGCGAGGTTCGAGAAATCGATGTTCCACATCACGACGGCCACGGCGACGCCGATGGCGATGCCGAGCAGGTGGCGCGGGAACGACACCTCAGGGTTCGTGAACGAGGCGGACCACATGACGAGCGTGCCGAACGTCACGAGCCCGACCCACGCGATGAGCACGCCGAGGTGCACCTGCGAGCGCAGGCCGCCCTTCGCGGTGCTCATCTGCTTGTTGACCTTCTTCAGGCTACCTGCCGAAGACGACGCCATACATCCTCCCCTCGTCCGTCACATGCTTCGATCGGAATCCGTCGGGCTCATGGAGTCCGGCGCGTTGTAGATCTGGCCGAGCACGTCGCGCACACCGTACACGGTCGACGAGCCGCCGAAGCCGCCCTGCTCGAGCACGCCGCACACCACGTACTTCGGGTTCTCGTACGGGGCGTAGGTGATGAACCAGCCGTACGGGTCCTGGCCGGCCTTCTCGCCCGTGCCGCTCTTGCCGGCAACGGTCACCGGCAGGCTCGAGAAGTGCGCGGCGAGCGTGGCGGACTCCTCGTAGATCATGCGCTTGAGGCCGCTGTGCACGAGGTCGAGGTAAGCCGAATCGACCTCGGCCGTGAGCCGCTCCTTCGAGCCGGTCTCGTTGTAGCGGTACGAGTCGCCGCCCTCGCCGTCGCGCGCGAGCGCGGAGAGGAACACGTGCGGCGTGTACTCCTTGCCGCCGTTGGCGATGCCCATGTAGGCGCAGGCCATCTGGAGCGGCGTCACGAGCAGGTCGCCCTGGCCGATGACGATGTTCGACATGTCGCCCGGGTTCCAGGTGCGGTCCTCGTCGGAGTAATCGGAGAAGTACTCCTTCTTCCACGCGGCGTCGGGGACGCGACCGGCCTGCTCGCTCGGCAGATCGACGCCGGTCGTCGAGCCCAGTCCCCAGCGGCGGAACATCTCCTGCAGGCCCTCCGGGTTGTCCTTGTCGTAGAAGAAGTCGTGGCCGATGTCGTAGAATACCGGGTCGCAGGAGTAGATGATGCCGTCCTCGAGCGTCATGACGCCATGCCCGCTATGGTCCCAGCACCATTTGCCGTACGCCTCGCCGTCGCCCGTCCAGTAGCCCGTGCACGTGGTCGTGCGCGTGGAGGAGTAGACGCCGTACTCGAGGCCGGCGAGGGCGGAGAGCGGCTTGATGGTCGATGCGGACATGTACTGGCCGCCGATCGCGCGGTTGAGCAGGGGGTTTCCGCTCTCTTCGCCGTTCAGCTGCGACCAGGCGTCGTTCGAGATGCCGCCGATGAAGACCGAGGGGTCATAGGTGGGCGTGCTCGCCATGCCGAGGATCTCGCCGTTCGTGCAGTCGAGGCAGAGCATCGCGCCGTTTCCGGCCTCGTTGTAGCCGAACTGCTTCGAGATGCTGATGGCGTAGGCGAGGCCCTCCTCGCAGGCGCGCTGGATGTTGACGTCGAGCGTGAGGCGGATGTCCGTGCCCGAGCGCGGCGGGACCTCCCCCACCTGGCCGGTCACGTTGCCGGCCGCGTCCACCGTGACGGTCTGCTCGCCGCGCACGCCCTGCAGCAGGCTCTCGTACTGCGCCTCCACGCCGGCCTGGCCCACGATGTCGCCCGTCTCGTAGACGATCGAGCCCTCGTCGCGCTCCTCGGAATCCTGCGCCTCGAGCTGCTCGGCGGTGATGGTGCCGGTGTAGCCAAGCACGTGGCAGGCGAGCGTGCCGTAGGGGTACTCGCGCTCGGTGCGGTCGACGACCGTGACGCCCTCGAACTCGCCGGCGTGTTCCTGGATGTAGGCGATGGTCGAGCGGCGCACGTCGGTGGCGATGGTGTGCTGCGCCTGAGCGCCCTCGGTGTTGTCGCGGATGTTGCGCCGGACGGCCGCGTAGGGCATGCCGAGCACGTTCGAGAGATGGCGCACGAGCACCGGGTCGTCCACGAGGTCGCTGTAGGCCGTCACCGCGAGGAGCGCGCGGTTGCGCACGAGCTCGACGCCGTTGCGGTCGAGGATGCGCCCGCGCGGGGCGGCCGTGGTGACGGTGCGCGTGCGGTTCTGGACGGACAGGTCCTCGTAGTAGTCGCCGCGCACCATCTGCATGCTCCAGAGCTTCGCGAGGATGGCGCCGAACATGACGCCCACGCCCGCGGTGAGCATGGTGAAGCGGCCCTTGTACGCGAGGCCCGAGGTGTTGCCCTCGCCCTCCGAGGCCTTCGGGCGCGTGCCGTTCTTGGTATCGAACGTGAACTTCCCGGAATAGCCGCGCAGGAAGATGAGCGACCCGATGACTGCCGCGAGCAGCACGAGGCCGGCTATGATGACGAGCGTCTGAGCGTTCATGCGCTTCCCTAGTGAAGTGAGCGTCGGCGCGTGCGCGGCACGGTCTTGAACCGCGAACCGCTGCGCCCCCCGCGCGCGGAGAAACCGCCCCCGCCGAGCGCGGAGGGCGATCCGGACGCCATGAGGAACGGGATGGATGCGATCGACGTCAGGATCGCGGTCACGACCCCATGACCGAGCGAGAACAGGATGCTGCCCTCGGCGCCGAGCAGGACGAGCGCCACCGCGTTCACGATGCACGCGGCGAAGATGCCGACGCCCGCGAGGCGGATCGATGTGGGCGAGAACCCGCTCGTGCCCGCTCCGCCCACGCTCGCGAGCGCGAAGGAGCAGACGGTGGTGATGAGCGCCATGAGCCCGATGGGCACGGTGGCGGTGAGGTCGTAGAAGAGGCCGGAGAAGAAGCCCGCGTACACGGCCTGCGTCGCATCGCCCCTGAGCGCGACGGCGACGGCGAAGGCGAGCATGAAGTTGAAGCGGCCGCCCAGGATGGAGATCTGCGGCGCGAGGGCGACCTGGAGCACGGCGGCTACGATCGCGAGGACGGGCATGACGTAGGAGCGCTGCGTCCCAGCGTTGGTATACGGCATGTGTCCCTCCTACTCCCCTGCGTCCGTGGCTCCGTCGTCCGACGAGGACCCGTCGCCCGATGCGGCGGCGTCATCGTCTTGCGCGTCGTCCTGCGTCGAGGACTCGTCGCGGGCGGTCCCTTGCGGGCTTGCGTTCGAGGAGGCGACGTCGTCGTCGGTGGCACGCTGCTCGTCGGTGAGCGACGTGATGACGAGGACCTCCTCGTTGTTCTCGGTTTCCGACGACGCGGGCGTCACGACGATCGTGTAGTACGAGGCGTTGTCCGGACGGTCGACCGAAGACACCACGCCGAGCGGCAGGCCCTTCGGGTACACGCCGCCCAAGCCGGAGGAGACGATGATGTCGCCCTCCTTGACGTCGGAATCGACCGTCACGTACTCGAGGCGGAGCGTCCCGTCCGGCTGCCCCTGCAGGATGCCCTGCGCGCGCGTGCTCTGCACCATGGCCGAGATCCCGGAGTTCTCGTCCGTCACGAGCCGCACGGTCGCCGTGGTGGGCGACACCTCGATGATCTGGCCGATGATGCCGCCCGCGTTGCAGACCGGCATGTTGATGGCCAGGCCGTCGGCCGATCCCTTGTCGATGGTCACGGTACGCGACCATGCGTCACCCGACTCGCCGATGATCCGCGCGGCCGTGGACTGCAGGCTGTAGGTTGACTGCAGCCCCAGGAGCGACTCGAGCCGCTCGGCGGTCGCCTGCGCTTCGGAGAGCTCGGCGACCTTCGCGCGCAGCTCCTCGTTCTCAGCCTCGAGGTCCGAGAGCGTCGCCGGGGAGGCCGTGAGGTTCGACGCGATGTTGCCCACCGCGTTGAACGGCGAGGCGATGATGGAACCGAGGTAGCGCACCGGCGTGGTGACCGTCATCACCACGGAGCGCGCTCCATGGATGATTCCCGCATCGCCCTCGCGGATGGAGAACGTGAGCAGGAGCACAGAGATTACACACAGGACGATGAACGGGCGAAGCCCCGTCGACTGCCTGCGATTGTTCAGGTTCGAGGAATACCCCTGGGACCGCGGCACGAGCTAGGCCCCCTACGCGTTCCCCTGCACGAAGCCGCCATCGAAGGCGTTGGCCTCGAGCACGCGGGCGCAGCCGTTCACGACGTTGTCCAGGGCGGTCGGGCTCACGTTCACCGAGACCCCCGTCTCGTCGCGCAAAAGCACGTCGAGGCCGCGCAGGAGCGCGCCGCCGCCCGTGAGCAGGATGCCGTAGTACATGAGGTCCGAGGCGAGGTCCGGCGGGGTGGCGTCGAGCGCGTCCTTCACGGCCTTGACCATATCCTCGAGCGGCTTCTGGAGCGCGCGGCGGATCTCCTCGCTCTCGATGCGCACCGTCTTGGGCAGGCCGGTGATGACGTCGCGGCCGTTCACCTCGACGTCGAGCTCGTCCTTCAGGGGCACCGCGGAGCCCACCTTGATCTTGATGTCCTCGGCGGTGCGCTCGCCGATGGCGAGGTTGTAGGCATCGCGCACATGCGTGAGGATGGCGCGGTCGAACTCGTCGCCCGCGATGCGCACGGACTGCGAGACGACGATGCCTCCCATGGCGATGACGGCGACCTCGGTGGTGCCGCCGCCGATGTCGATGACCATGGAGCCCGTGGGCTCCTCGACCGGCAGGTCGGCGCCGATGGCGGCCGCCATGGGCTCCTCGATGAGGTAGGCCTGGCGCGCGCCGGCCGACATGGTGGCCTCGAAGACGGCGCGCTTCTCCACGGAGGTCACGCCCGAGGGGACGCACACCACGACGCGCGGTCGCGGGGTCCAGGGATAGCGCTTCTCGCTCGCCTTGTCGATGAAGTAGCGGAGCATCGCCTCGGTGACATCGAAGTCGGCGATGACGCCGTCCTTGAGCGGGCGCACGGCGACGATGTTGCCCGGGGTGCGGCCGAGCATGCGCTTGGCCTCGATGCCCACCGCGAGGATGCGGTCATCGTTCTTGTCGATGGCGACGACGGAGGGCTCGCGGATCACGATGCCCTTCCCGCGCACGGAGACGAGGGTGTTCGCGGTGCCGAGGTCGATCGCCAGGTCGCCGGCATACTGGCCGAACAGCATATCCATCAAAGAAAACAACATGCGCTCCAAGAACTCACTAAGATGCGCGCGCACGCGCATTCGCGTCGATTGGCGTCAAGTGTAGTGCAAACCGATGCCGCCCGCGTCACGCGAGCGGCATCGGCCAAAAATAACATATGCTAGGCGGCAGCCGCGGTCGAGGTGTCCGCCTCGGTCTCGGACGAGGTGCCTGAGCCGTCCGTCGCGGCCTCATCGGTCGACGCCGCGGTGTCCGCGCTCGATGCGTCCGTATCCGAACCCTCCGCGGCGTCGTCGGCGTCGGAGGCGTTGGAGCTCACCGCGCCGTCGCGATGCAGGTCGATGGAGGACACGGTCCAGCCGATGTGGTTCGCCCCGCGCGCGAAGGTCACGTCATACTGCGTCGTCGCGCCCATGGAGAGCTTGACTGACACGAGCGCCGTGGACTCCGTCATGGACTGGTCCATGTTCGTGATCGTGGGCTCGGCGCCCTCGGGGATGGAGGAGACGATCTGCGTCCGCGCGGCATCCGAGAGGTTCGGCGCGAGGTACGCCTCGGCATCGGAGCCCTCGGTCACAGCGTTGAAGAGGCCCGAGATCGCGTCCTGCTGCGAGGGGATGCCGAATCCGCGGGTATAGGCGAAGGCGCCGCCGCCGAGCGCGAGCAAAAGCAGGATGAGGACGACGATGAAGATCTTGAGCCCCAGATGACGGTGCTTGCGACGGATCTTCATCTGCTGGCGATCCTGCTGGATCATCTCGGATTCCGTGAGGGTGAAGAAGCCGGTATCCGAGGGGTCGGGCATGAAGGCGCCGGATTTTCCGAGCGGGTCGAGCGGGTCGACGGGCGCGCCGAAATCGCTCGAGGCGGGAGCGGCTGCGCCCGCCTGCGCCATCGCGCCCGCGGAGGGGGCGGCGTCAAGCGCGGCCTGCGCCTGCGCGCGCGCAGCGGCCTCGGAGGGCGTGAGCTCGTAGAGGCCGTCCGCCGTGGCGGTGCGGAAGGCCTCGAGCGCCTCGGTGGGCCGGTTCGCCGCGGCGAGCGCCTCGCCGAGGCCGGCGTTGATGCTGTGGACATCGTCGCGCGGCGTGGCGAAATCGAGCGCGGTGCGATACGACTCGATGGCGTCCTGGGCGCGGCCGAGCTTGACGAAGCAGCCACCGAGCAGCGCGAGCGCCGAGGCCGGCGCGGGGTTCGCCCCGTCGATGGCGGCCTGGCGGAAGGCGGTGCCCGCCTCGGCGATATGGCCGAGCTCGAGCTGCGCCCTGCCGAGGCCGAGGTATGCCTTGTACGGCGTGGCATAGCTGCCGTCATCGAGCGCCTGGGTGAAGCAGCGCACGGCGCCCTCGGCGTCGCCCACGGCAGCGAGCGCCTTGCCCTCGTTCGTGAGGAGCGCGCCGCGCTTGCCGTACGCGGCATCCTCGAGGGCGCGCGCATAGGCCTGCGCGGCGTCGCGGGGATACCCGAGTTTCATGAGGGCGTTGCCGCGCAGGTGGTCGACCTCGCCCGAGACCTCGGATGCATCCTTGCAGGCTTCAAACAGCTGGGCGGCGGAGGCGAAATCGCCTGCGCGATAGGCGTTGCGCGCGCGCTCGAACAGATCTACGTTCACGGATGCTCCTTCATCTACGCGGCTTCATGGACGATCTCGACGTGGCGGATCTCATCGCCCGCACGCAGCCGGCCGATGACATCGAGGCCCTCGATCGTCGTCCCGAAGACAGTGTACCCAGCATCGAGGTTGTGCTGGGGTCCCAAGCAGAAATAGAACTGCGAGCCCGCCGAGTCCGGGTGCTGCGAGCGCGCCATGGCGAGCGCGCCGTCCACATGGCTGTTCCGCGGGTTCGTGGCGAACTCCGCCTTGATGCGCCACCCCGGGCCGCCGGTGCCGGGCATCCCGTCGGGGCCGGGCTTGCCGGCGGCGACGTCCTCCGGCGTCATGTCGCGCGTGTTGGGGTCGCCGCCCTGGATGACGAAGCCGGGGACGTAGCGGTGGAACTTCAACCCGTCGTAGAAGCCCATTGTGGCGAGCTCGCAGAAATTGCCCACATGGATGGGGGCGCCATCGCCGTCGAGGCGGACGCGGATCGTGCCCTGCGAGGTCTCGATGACCGCGACCTCGTCGCCGTGCACGTCGTATTCGGGTGTATGGAGCTCAGGTTGCGAGAAGCCGAACATACGCTACCTCCTTGAGCGTCTTTGCATGGATATCCCTTAGATTCTAGCAAGAACGACCAGATTCCACGAATTCGGCACGAGGGGCTTGAGGGGGCTGAGGCGCGGGAGAGGCGTTCTTCCTCCCCGCACCGACTCGCTTCGCTCGCGACGGTGCGGGGAGGAAGAACGCCTCTCCCGCGCAACGGCGCCCACTCGAAGCTGAGATGGTATAGGCTACCGTCGTGATTAAATAATCGCTTGTGTGGTCTAGTCTCACTATAGCTGGGCTGGCCGAGAGGCCCTGGCCCACCCAAAGGCGGGGATATTCCCCGCCTTTTTTGTATCGGGGGGGGATCGTAGTGCTGGAACTGATAATTTGGTGTCAGACACCAAATTATCACGGTCGCGCTATTGCGTGCGTTCGGCGTAGAGTTTGAACAGGTGCGCGACGATTCGTTCCTCGTCGCCGTTGAAATCCACCCCGTAGGCTGCCTCAACAGCGGCGTCGAGTGCATGATGCGCGCGCATAAGCTCGGGGTAGAGAAACTCGTTATCGGGGTCGTACATGTCAGCGAGTGTTGAACCCTCGTAGAGCTTGCGCGCGTCAAGTACTGCTTGAGCGAAGCGCTCGACCTCAGCATGCTGGGCGTCCGTGGGTTCCGGCCAGACGAAGTTGTTGTAGACGATGGTGTTCGTATATCGGTAATCGCTCTTCAGGCGACCTGCAACCGAGCGCATCCAACCATTGTGAAACTGGCTCATCATGACACCGAACTCGTAAAGCCCGGCGTTGGACACATGGAACAGCATGTCACCTGGAATCATGCCATTCGTGACGAACCCCATGGGTACGCAGCGACGGCGGCCGGATGACACTTTAGGAACTGCTATGTAGCTCTCCCCTTTCGGCGGACGAACCTCATCGAAGAGCCACGGCGTCTCGGCTTTCTTGCGCGTTGCAGCTTTGGTAGATTGCAGGCGATATTCGCGAACCGCCTTCACACGCTCCATGACGAGCGGCATCGCCTTGACATCAGCCGGCGACGCATCGACGAGCCACAGACAGTAGCGCGGAATGCCGTTGATAAACTCTGCACCCATGGAGAAGGGGCGGATCCAATGCTCTGCCTGCGGCTCGAGCGCGACAAGTTCATCGCGCTCACTCTGGCTCAGCAGAAGTAGCCCGTTGTCGGTTGGCTGACAACCCCTCACCATGGGAGGTACGTCACACAATGGTTTTGCCCGACGCACGATGAACGCATCAGCCGCGGGTGCGAGGTAAGCATTGATGTTCCGTACTTTGACAGAATTCCCGCCCGCATCGAACAGGAGCTTCGGCGCGACCTGCTCCCGAGAGAAGCCGACGATGATGACATGCACATGTGCCTCGTCCGATGCCTGCGAGTTCCACACAAAGGTGCGATGCGCGAAATCGATATGGACGCCGCCGTCGAAGAGCGGTTTCCAGAGCGGCTCGACCTGCTGTCCTTGACAGATAGAATTCGTAGAGACGAATGCGGCGCGGATATGCGTACCGCACATGAATTCCACCGCCTTCTTGTACCAGCACGTTACGTAATCGAGCGTCCCTCCGGCCTTGCCGAAGATATCCGCGCGATCCGCCTTCTGTTCCGCTGAAAGGTTCGAATACCCGACGAACGGTGGGTTGCCCATCACGTAGTCGCACTTCTCCGCTGGCACCACGTCGTTCCAGTCCATACGAAGCGCGTTGCCCTAGCGAACGGTGTCGTATTCCTTGAGCGGCAGCTCGTCGTAGATGCGCTGAACCACCTTCGCCGTGTTAATGTCGGCCTGTTTCTCAGCAATCCATAAGGCAGTTCTCGCCACGCAGCAGGCGAAGTCGTTAATCTCGATTCCGTGAAAATTAGCGAGCGTCACCTTAACGGGGCTCTCAGCGACCTCCTCGAACGCAAGCGATGTCTGTCCATCCTTCTGAAGCGCCATGAGCACGCGATCCTCCAGGCGCCTCAGGCACAGATACGATTCAGTAAGGAAGTTGCCGCTACCGCACGCCGGATCTAGGAACGTAAGGCTTCCCAGCCTTTCATGGAATGCATTAAGCGCGCGAGTGCGGGCGCTCGGGTTCCGCTTCTCCAAGATGCCATCGAGCTCCGCCTCGAGGTCATCGAGGAAGAGTGGATCGATGACCTTATGGATGTTCTCGGGGCTCGTATAGTGCATGCCGCCAGCGCGCCGTGCATCATGACTGAGCGCGCCCTCGAAAATGGAGCCGAAAACCGTGGGATCCACACCGGACCAGTCGAACTCCTGGCAGCCCGAGACAAGTATCTCGTACCGCACGCTCTCGGTGAGCTGCGGAACGGGAACCTCCTCGCGGAATAGACCGCCGTCCATGTAGGGGAAACGAGCTAGCAACTCATCCGGGTATTCGTCGCCACGCGCCGTATCCGGCGTATCGAGCCAACGGAAGAGATCGAGGAGCGCGCGCCGTAGGTGAACGGCATCGTTGGCAGCGATGAAGCGCTGGAAGAGACCCGGTTCAATGAGGCCGGCATCCTCACAGAACATGAGGAACATGATGCGCGTGCAGAGTACGCTGAGTGCGTGGTGGCTCGCCTCGCTATTGGGATCGTGGTAGAGAGGAGCGATTTGCTCATGAATCTGTCCCATAATGCGCCCGGCCTCTACTGAGACCGCACGTGCTACGCTCGACGGAGCCTCTCCCGCCCCATTCAGGAATTGGAGGGCAGCAAGGTTTTTCGGTAGATCGGAAAGGTTAATTTCAAGAAGGGGGGGGGCGACACACAGCGCGTCACGCTCGCGGTCGTACACGCGGATGGTCTGGAAGTTGCAGGTTATCACATAGCGAGGCTGCTGACTGAGTGGCAGCCCCACAGCATAGCCGCGCCCTTGCTCGGCTGGTGCAACCATGCGCCCCTGACGTTCCTCAGGTCGGTCAAGATCGATGTTCACACTTTTCTGTTCCACGAGAGCGGAGGCGCTGGGGATAAGGACGTCGATGTATCCTGCGTGCTTGGAACCGGAATCCGTGACCACAGGTACCTCAAACCTCAGGCGCTCGAGAGCGTCGTCCAAGCCGAGCACGTTCTGGAAAAGATCGATCCAGAAGAGCTGCGTTTCCTGGTTTTCATCACCACGACCCGCCCATCTCTTGGCGAACGCCTCAGCATCGCGCTTCGTTCCCGGCATACCTTCTCCTTAAGGCCATTTAGATAGATTCATGCGGCGCGCAGTCACCAGCGGAGGGGTTACGGTTCTTGGGGCTCCCATTCGCCGACGTGGGCGTAGTAGTTGTCGAGGGCGGAGCTGCCGGCCTCACGCATGGGGGCGAGGATCTCGTCCTGGTAATTCGAGGGGTACTCGCCCTCGGGAACGGCGAGCGAGACGTCCCAGGAGGCGCAGATGGCGTCGACGCGCTCGTACATCCACTCCGCGAGCTGGCGCACGTTCTCGCGGTCGTCGGCATACGCCGAGCCGTCGATGAGCTGCAGCGCGTCGAGCTCGTCCATGATGTCCTGGAGCTCGTCGCGCAGGGCATAGGCGCCCGCAGAGGCCTCCTTGCGGTTATCCAGGCTGGGATCGAGGTAGGAGGCGTTGAACGCGGTGATGGCGTCGGCGAAGCGTTCGCCGTCGTTGATGGCGACCACCGCCTCGTAGGCCTGGTGGAGCTCCTCGTACGCCGCCTCATCGGAGAGCGTCGCGTCCTCGATGGCCTCGGTCGCGGGCTCCTCATCGGGCTCGTCGGCGGCGTCGGCACCCTCCTTCGTCCCCTGCGTCCCCACGCGCGAGGGGAACATCTCGCGCGCGGACTCCTGGATGGAAGCCATGATGCCGGGCATGACGCCGAAGGGGTCGAGGGAGACGAATCCCACGGCACCGGCGATGAGCACGGCCGCGATGATCGCGATCACGACCCCGGCGCGCGGGCGGCGGAGACGGCGCTCCCCCGAGCGCTCCGCGGAGGACGCGGAGATGTCGCGCGCGTCGAGGACATGGGTCGCGCTCGGGTCGAGCGCATCGTCGAGCACGCTCCGCGCATTCGAGAGCGCCGGGACATGCGGCACCTCGGGCTCCTTGGACGACGCCGTGAGCCTCGGGAAGCTCGCCGTCTTGCCGGCGGCGAGGTCGGAGGCCGAGAACGTGGTGGAGAGGATGCTCGGGGCGGGCCGTCCGCACTTGGGGCAGGTGCGATCCTGCGGGGAGAGGCGCGCACCGCATCCGTCGCAGAACAGGAACCCCGACGGGCGCGGCTCCGCATCCTCGATACGGGCGTGGCAGAGGGGGCAGACGGAGCTGCCATCCTCGATGGTCGCATGGCACTGGGGGCAGATCATGCGCGCTTCATCCCTCCTCTTCCCTCGTACAGGCGGTTCCGGAAAGCGTGCGCGAGCCCGGGGTCCGCGCTCCTAGCGGGAGCTCGCAAGGGACTCGAGCACATAGGGAAGGATACCACCGCTTCTGAGGTAGGCGCCCTCCGTGGGCGTGTCCACGCGCACGCGAGCCTCGA
The DNA here is from genome assembly GCF_000321165.1 of Enorma timonensis. Lineage (NCBI taxonomy): Bacteria > Bacillati > Actinomycetota > Coriobacteriia > Coriobacteriales > Coriobacteriaceae > Enorma > Enorma timonensis. The sequence goes on along the minus strand of NZ_CAPF01000014.1, from coordinate 70,426 downwards.
AACGGGTCCGGGAGCCATCCGGCGCCGTAGCCGTGACCTGCGCGAGCATGGGCCGCGTACCGACCTGTGCGATATCGATGGAAGCGATATCGAAGGTCTCGAGACCGGTGAGGCCGAGCGCGGCGGCACCCTCGCCCGGCAGGAACTCGAGCGGGACGATGCCCATGCCGATGAGGTTGGAGCGATGGATGCGCTCGAAGCTCTCGGCGATGACCGCGCGCACGCCTAGGAGCGCCGGCGCCTTCGCAGCCCAATCGCGGGACGAGCCCGAACCGTACAGCTTGCCCGCGATGACGATGAGCGGGAGGCCCGCCGCGCGGGCGGACTCCGCCGCGTCGAAGATCGAGACCTGCTCGCCCGTCACCGGGTCGCGCGTCCAACCGCCCGGGCGGTCGGCAAGCGCGTTGCGCAGGCGTATGTTCGCGAACGCCCCGCGCATCATGATCTCGTGGTTGCCCCTGCGGGCGCCGTAGGTGTTGAAATCACTGTCCGCGACGCGATGCGCGCGCAGATAGCGCGCGGCGGGCGAATCGGGCGCGATCGTGCCCGCGGGGGAGATGTGGTCGGTCGTGATGAAGTCGCCCAGGAGCGCGAGGCAGCGCGCACCGGCGCAGCCCCATGCCCCGCCATCGTGGACGGCTTCGCCCTCGAAGTAATCCGGGCGGCGCACGTAGGTGGACGCGGGATCCCAGCTGAACGTCTCGCCGCGCGCAGGGTCGAGCGCGCGCCAGGCCTCCTTGCCCTCGAAGAGGCGCGCCGCCGGGGCGTAGCCCACGGATTCCATGAGGTGCGCGCGCATGCGCTCGACCTCCCCCGCCTCAGGCATGAGGTCGGACAGGTACACCGGGCCGACCGCGCCCTCGCAAAGCGGCTCATGCGCAAGGTCGATGTCGACGGTCCCGGCAAGCGAGAGCGCCACGACGAGCGCGGGCGAGCACAGGTAGTTCTGGGAGACGTCCGGCGAGATGCGGCCCTCGAAGTTGCGGTTGCCCGAGAGCACGCTCACGAGCTCGCACGAGCCTGCGATCGCATGCATCGGCTCGAAGACCGGGCCGGAGTTGCCGATGCAGCTCATGCAGCCATAGCCGCACACCGCGAACCCGAGTTGCTCGAGCGGCTCGATATAGGCTGGGGCGAGGAAGCTGTAGGTGTTCGAGGAGCCGGGAGCGAAGACCTTCTTGACCCACGGCCGCGGCCGGCACCCCAGGCGCACGGCGCGCTCGGCGACGATGCCCGCAGCGACCATCATGTCCAGGTCGGTCGCCGTGGTGCAGCTCGTGATGGCCGCGATGGCGATGGCGCCGTCGCCCACCGAGACCTTATCGCCGTCGATCGAGATGTCGAAGCGCGCCTCGCCTGAGCGCCCGTGGGCGGCGAGGCCCGCGCGGAAGCGGCCGCGCAGCTCGCTCAGGGCAAGGCGGTCGTGCGGGCGCGCGGGGCCGGCGAGCGAGGGATCGACGGAGGCCAGGTCGAACGCGAGCACCTCGGCGTAGACGGTGCCCGCGCCCCGCCCGAGCATGCCCTGGGCGTCCAGATAGGCGCGCGCGAGCGCGCGCTCGTGCGGGGTGCGCGCGAAGGCGTCGAGCTGCGCGAGCGTCGCCTCGTCCGCGGGGAAGAACGTGGCCGTGCAACCGTATTCGGGTGACATGTTCGCGATGGTGGCTCGCTGCGTGGGGGTGAGCGCGGCCACGCCCGGCCCCATGCACTCGACGATGGAGCCCACGACGCCCCGCGCGCGCAGGAACTCCGCGAAGGAGAGGGCCACGTCCATGGCGCAGACCCCGGGGCGCAGCGTGCCGGTGAGCTCGAGGCCGATGACCGCGGGCACCATCATGGTGATGGGTTGTCCGAGCGCGGCCGCCTCGGCCTCGATGCCGCCCACACCCCAGCCGAGCACGCCCATGCCGTTGGCGGTGGTGGTGTGCGAGTCGGTGCCCGCGAGGGTATCGAAGTAGGCCTCGCGCACCCCGTCCGCACCCGTGCCCTCCATCGCGACGTCGCAGAGGTACTCGATGTTGAGCTGGTGGCAGATGCCGTGCCCCGGCGGCACGATGGAGACGTTCTGGAAGCTCGAGGCGCTCCATTTGAGGAACGTGAAGCGCTCGCGGTTGTGCTCGGCCTCGATGCGCTCGTTGTCGCGGTCGGCTCCGCGGTACGAGACCTTATAGGCCGTCACCGAGTGATCGACCACGAGCGTGCAGGGGATCTTCGGGTTCACGAGCGCCGGATCGATCCCGCGCCGCGCGGCGGCGTCGCGCATGGCGGCGAAGTCGACGAAGACGGGCACGCCGGTGAAATCCTGGAAGAGGATGCGCCCGGGCATGAACTCGATCTCCTCGCCCGCGCGCCCCGCCAGACCCGCCGAGACGATGCGCTCGGCGAACAGGCGCGCCTCCTCGGGTGTGCTCGCGCACCGAAGGACGTTCTCGAGCAGGATCTTCAGGCTCGCGGGGAGCGCGGCGCTCCCGGGCACGGCGGACACATCGAAATACCGGTACGACACGCCGTCGACGACGAGGTTCCGCTCGGCGAGGCGCGGCTCGGACGAGATGCTCATGCTGCTCCCATCAGGAGGTGTGGCTACGGTCGTCTCCCATCCTAGCGCGTTTGCGCGCGGGCATCGCGACGCGGATGCCCGATGCCGATTTCGTTACAGAGCCCGCCTTCGCACGGCGACGCCCTCCCCCGCTTCCCGTGCGCGCCGCATCGGGCTGCCCGGTAGGGCGCGCGTCCTCAGACGTGTGCGCCTCGGCGTCCCGGATCTCGGTTGCCTCCGCATGCGCATCCGCGCGCGATGCGCCCGGGCGCTCATGGCGCTTGGTGAGGGAGGCATAGGCGCGCGTGACCATGCGGCGCGCCGAGGAGCCCGTGGAGGTGACGCGCGTGCCGCCGCGCTTGCGGCGGGTGACGCGCACGCCGCGGCCGAAGCCGGTCGCGAGCCGCCTGCCCCCGTCCGGCCGCTCATCCATCGCGCGCGCGAGGCGGAAGAAGAGCGCGGAGGCCGCAAGCGACGCGAGCGCCACGTAGAGCATCATGCCCCAGCTCAAGTGCGCGATGGAGAAGAGCTCGGTGAAGCCGAGGATGCCGATGGCGAGCCCCGCCACGATGGAGGCGAACAGCAGCCGGCGCAGCAGCGTGAAGGGCTGGGAGATGCGGAAGATGAGGCAGCACCCCACGACGCTCGTCGTGATGAGGCACATCGTGGAAAGCGTCGCGGAATCGAGCGCGAACAGGCCCGCGCCCGCCATGCAGAGGCACGCGGCGAGGATGACGGAGACCGACGCGGGCAGCGCGCGCTTCACGACGTTCACGAGGAAGCTGCCCTCCACGCGCGCCCGGTTCGTCTCGAGTCCGAGGACGAAGCCGGGGTAGCCGATGCAGAAGAAGTTGATGAGCGTCATCTGGATGGGCTGGAAGGGATACGGCGGGAACGCGATGCACAGCGCCGCGAGCCCCATGGAGAAGAGCGTCTTGGTGAGGAAGAGCGCCGCCGAGCGCTGCAGGTTGTTGATGGCGCGGCGGCCCTCGGCCACCACGGCGGGCATGCTCGCGAAATCGTTGTCCACGAGCACGAGCTCGGCCACGTTGCGCGCCGCGTCGGAACCCGCGGCCATGGCCACGGAGCAGTCGGCCTCCTTGAGGGCGAGCACGTCGTTCACGCCGTCGCCCGTCATGGCCACCGTGTGCCCGCGCCGCTGGAGCGCCTGCACGAGCTCGCGCTTCTGCTGCGGGGTCACGCGGCCGAACACATGGTAGCGGTCGACCGCGGCATCGACCTTCGCGGGGGTGTCGAGGGTCGTTGCGTCCACGTACGCGTCCGCGCCGGGCACGCCCACGACCTGTGCGATCGAGGACACCGTGCGCGGGTCGTCCCCCGAGATGACGTTCAGGGTGACACCCTGCTCGCAGAAGTAGCCGATCGTCTCGGCGGCGGAGGCGCGGATCTCGTCGCGGATGGTCACGAAGCCGATCGGCTCCGCCTCCCCCACCATATCGCCCTCGTCGGTGAAGCCGTCCACATGCGCGACCACGAGCACGCGGCAGGTGCTCGCGAGCGCCGCCACCCGCTCCTCGACGGCGGCGAAGGCCTCGCGCCCGAGCACGAACTGGGCGGCGCCCATCACGAAGGCGCCCTCCGGGAACGCCGCGCCGCTCCACTTCTTCGCGGACGAGAACGGCACAACGCGCGTGGGCTCGCTCACGGGAACCTGCAGCTGCGCGTAATGGTCGAGGAGCGCCTTGCACGTCTCGTTCGCATCCGCCGAGGTGGCGCGGGCGATGTTCGCGAGGGCGAAGTCCACGAGCGCGACGTCGCGGGGGACGCGCACGGCCGCCGCCGTCCCCTCGACGGGCAGCGGGTAGGTCCCCTCGACCTCCATGCGGCCCGAGGTGATGGTGCCCGTCTTGTCGAGGCAGAGCACGTCGACGCGGGCGAGCGTCTCGATGCAGTAGAGCTGCTGAGCGAGGACGTTTTTGCGCGCGAGGCGGATGGTGGAGATGGCGAGCACGGACGACGTGAGCAGGACGAGCCCCTGCGGCACCATGCCGAGCAGCGCGCCCACGGTGGAGAGGATTGCGGCGGAGACCGCGTGCCACGCGTCCGCACCGGAGAACATCCAGGCGAAAAGCCCCATGGAGGAGTCGGGCGAGGCGGCGGCCCATGCCGCATACGGCTCATGCACGCTCGAGATGAACAGCGCGATGCCGAGCGGCAGCATGATGATGCTCGCGAACTTCACGATGAGGTTCAGCGTGTTCAGGATTTCGGAGTTGACCCGCTTGACGTACTTCGCCTCGTTGTTGATCTTGGCGACGTAGTTCTCGGCGCCCACGTGCACCACGCGGGCATACACGAGACCGGAATCGAGGAAGCTGCCGCTCATGAGCGAGGAGCCCGGCTCCTTCTTGATGAGGTTGCTCTCGCCGGTGAGCAGGCTCTCGTTCACCTGCGCCTCGCCGGTGAGCACCGTGGCGTCGGCCGGGATCTGGTCGCCGCGGCCGAGCTTCACGACGTCATCGATGACGATCTCGTCGAGGTCGAGCTCGACCTCCTGGCCGTCGCGGATGACCTTCGCCTTCTTCGTGGCGAGCAGCGTGAGCTTGTCGACCATGCGCTTCGAGCGCAGCGCCTGCACGATGCCGATGCCGGTGTTGAGCGCGACGATCGCGAGGAACGTGAGGTTCTTGAACGAGCCCGCGATGATGACGAGCACGGCGAGCACGAGGTTGATGAGGTTGAAGAGCGTGAAGAGGTTCTCGAAGACGAGTTCGCGCACGGACTTCGTCTTGAGCTCCATGTTGACGTTGACGCGTCCCGCCTCGATGCGTTCACGCACCTCTTCGGCGGTGAGCCCGCGCACCTCCGCGTCGTTGACCACGACTGACCCCTCCCGTACGGCCTGCACATACGCGCCCAGTGTACCCGTTTTGCGCGCGGGCATACCGGCCGCGGCGGCGCGCGCCCACGCGGCGCTCGAAATTGTCATCTCGCATCCGCGCGGATTGAGTATAATGGTCTCGCACAACGTCCCATTAGCTCAGTGGATTAGAGCGTCTGCCTCCGGAGCAGAAGGCCACAGGTTCGAATCCTGCATGGGACACCAGGAAATCCAGCGCGAACCCGTACGGGCATGTCCCCGCGGGTTCGCGCTTTTTTGCCGCGCGCGAGCCCCGAAACCGGGGCGACCGGCCCCGAGCGGTGCCCGGAGCCGGTCGCGGTATGCGTTGGCGCGCTATGCGGGCGCTTACGCCTCGAAGTCCCCCTCGAGCAGCTTGGAGTAGACCGCCGCGGAGAGGTAGCGGTACTCGTCCTGCTGATGCGCCTTGTTGGTGAGCGTGTTCGCGAAGAGCGTCACGTTGTAGCCGTCGGCCTGGTAGTCGAAGGCCTGGATGGTGCCCTTGTAGGCCTCGATGGCCTCGGCGCTCATGAAGCCCTCGACGGGGTCGTCGCCCGTCGTCTTGATGAGGACGGTCGCGCCCTCAGGCACGCCGGTGATGAACGTGCCGCCGTAGCCGTACATGAGGTCGTCGCCCTCGCCCACGTAGGTCGCGGTGACGATGCTCTCCTCGGGGAACTCGACCGTCGTGAGGGCGTCGTAGGACATGTCGGCATCGTCGTTGTAGGTCACGTCGATGCCGAGCGCCGCGGCGGACTCGAGCGCGTTGGCGGTGTAGCCCACGTACGGCTTGCCCTCGGCGACGAGCTTGCCCTCGTCCTCGGTGAGCGCCTGGTTGCCCACGATGATGTCGGCCTCCTCCGGCGAGTCGACGAGCGTGAAGCCCATCTGCTCGGTGAGGGCGAAGATGTCCATGTTGTAGGACGTGTTGAGGCGGTTCTGGTAATCCCTGACGCCGTACTCCTCGCCGGCCTCGTTGGTCATGAACTCGTCGGCGGCGCCGGGCACGTAGACCTTGATGCCGGTCTTGATGACCTGCGCGGTGGGCGCCTCGGCCACCTTGTGGGCGTCGAGCACGAAGTCGTCCTTCACCGCGTCGAAGTCGGAGGACGCGACGACGTAGTCGCCCGTGTTTTCGCCCTCGGTCACGAGGCCGACCTGCACGCCGTCGTCGAGCAGGGCGTTCACGGCGCGGATGCTCTCGACGCCGCTGTTCTCGATCACGACGAGGTCGCCGTCGCCGTCGACCTCGGTCGCGAGCTCGATGGGCTCGGTGATCTCGGCGAGCGCGGCGTCATCGAAGGCGCCCGGCGTGGTGATGGTGTCGCAGTCGAAGCCGCGCTGGTCGGGGAAGTTCGTGACGGGCTCGGAATAGAGCGACGTCCAGTCGTCGATGACCATGTTCTCGTACAGGGCGGCGTTGGCCATGTTGCGCTTGGCCTGGTGCATGTCGACGACGACCGCGCCTTCGGCATACGTCGTGCCGTTGACCTCGAAGTCCTCGGTGAGCTGCTCGAGCTTGACGTCGTTGCGGAGCAGGTACTCGACCATCTCGGCGGCCGCGGCGCGATCCTGCTGGGCGTCGGAGTCGACGGGGATCACGTAGTACTCGGGGAAGAAGTTGCCGTTCTCCTCGTAGCGCGGGCGGAAGACATCGGCCTCGGCGCCGACCTCGTCGGACTGGCTCACGTAGTAGGGACGGATCTCGTCGGCGTCGATGTTCTCGATGCCGCGCTCATAGCGCTCGAGCTGGTTCAGGAACATCTCGTCCTTGTTCTCGGACACGAACGCGGCGTTGCCCACGAAGCCGTACTTCACCGCGGTCACGGCATCCTGGGAGCCGTAGGGCAGCTCGACGGTGTAGGCGTTCACGCCGTGCAGCATCGCGTACTGCGGGGTATAGCTCGAGGACATGTCGTCGAACGGCACCCACTCGAGGCTGCCGTCGTCGGTGACCTTGAGGTAGTCGCGCATGGGGATCTGGACGCTGTTGATGGTATCGTTGTTCGAGATGGCGGCCGCGGCGAACGCCTCGCCCTGCTGCATGCCCGTGTCGATGAACAGGTCGTACTCGTTGTTCGGGTCATGCGTGGGCGAGCAGGGCTCCACCTGGAACTGCGTGTAGTAGCCGTGGATCTCGTGCAGCGAGATGGGGTCCCACTTCGCGATGAGCTCCGTCATGGCCTGGGTCTCGGGCTGGGTCTGGTAGGTGTTGTCGCGGTTGAGGTCGAGGCCGTTGCCGCCCGTGCGGACGTTGTAGGTGCGGCCGTCGACGTTCTCGCTCGGCACGAGGATGAAGAACACGTCGTCGAGCAGGGCGTCGGGGTCGAGCGTGCGATCCTCGACGTTGTAGTAGCGCGCGAACTCCTCATCGGTGAGGTCGACCGACGCGTCCGGGTTGGCCTCGGGGTCGTCGGTGGGGTTCATCTGGCCCTCGCCCTGGATGTAGCCCACGCCCGTCACGTCGTCGGCGATGAGCTCGGACCACGCGGTGCCGTCGGAGGCCATCTCCTGCTCGAGCGTGGCCTGGCCCTCCTCGGTGAGGCCCGCGACGGTGCGGTACGCGATGGGCTCGTTCTTCACGAGGGCGCGCAGGAACTCCATGACGCCGTCGGAGCCGATGATCTCATCCGCATGGATGTTGCTGTAGACGATGGGGACCTTGTACTCGAGCGTACCGGCCTCGACCTCTTCCTGCACGGTGGCGGGCTCGGTCTCCATGCGCTCGGTGAGCTCGAGGTACTCGTCGAGGTCGGACTCCTCCTTGGTCACGAACACGGCGTTGATGGGACGCCCCTCGGCGGATTGGCCGATCTCGACGACCTCGGCGTACAGGCCGTTCTCCTTGGCCTCGTCGACGAGCTCGGGCAGCTCGGCGTCGATCTCGGCCTGGGTGCGGTACTGGTCGTAGGGACGCACGTCCACCTCGGCGGTGCCGGCGGTCTTGCCGTCGACGTCGCAGGTGAGCTCATAGGTGCCCGTGTAGTCGAGGATCGTGTCGCGCAGCTGCGAGCGGTCGCGGTTGTCGATGCCGTCGTAGCCGAACATCGTGTTGGAGTCGAACGTCAGCTTGAGCGCGGCGCCGCCGTCGACCTCCTCGGCCGTGGTCTCGATGTTGGTGAAGAGCTCCGTCTGCGGCTGCTGGGAGGTCTCGACGGTCTCCCACTCCTCGATGGGACCGCCCAGGTACTGGTACGGCCAGGCCTCGGTATCCTCCTGCATGCCCTCCTCGCGGCTGAGCGACCAGGTCACCTTGCCGTCATCGATGAGCTGCTGGAGCTCCTCGACGCTCTGCCCGCTCACGGGCAGCGTCGCCTCGAAGCTGCGCGCCTCGGTCATGGAGATGGCATCGGCGCCATCGCCGCTCACGTTCTTGAACGCGATGGCCTCGGTACCTCCGCCCGAGCATGCGCCCAAAACGAGGGCGAGCGCCACACCGAGCGCGGATACGGCGACACCCTTCAACTTCCCCCTCATAGGGACTCCTTTCGAAACGTTGAGCAACTAACACGTATCGCATGCATCAGTCGATAGGCCGCCCTCCTAACCCGTGCACTCGTTCCCCTATGAGATGAGGCGTGAGAGACGAAGCGCAAGGAGGCCAAATGCGAAAGGAATACCCCCGACGAGGAGGAACGCCGATAATCCCCCAGGCGATCCCGCTTGTGCGCGCAGCATGCACCCCGGCATCTCACAGCCCCGACTATATGCAAGCGCCCGCGAGCGCGCGTCCGCGATTCGACGAGTGGCGCGGCGCGCAGGGTGAGCGGAAGCGGGCGCGGGGCGCAGGCGAGGGTGCCCGGCAGCGCGTGGAACCCCGCCCGAGCCGCGTCGCGAGGGGCGTGTGGCGGCTTCGTTCCGGCATGGTAAACGGCCGCGTGCACCCGGTCATGTGTCCGCCCCATGGTATACAATGAGCCGACGCAGCAAGCCATGAGAAGAAAGCACCGGTGCCGCATGATCGCGATTTTGAAGAAGGACGCCAACCAGGCCGCCGTCGACCACCTCATGTCCTGGATCGAGAAGAAGGGCCTGCAGGCGCATGTGAGCCAGGGCGAGAACGAGCTCATCGTGGGGCTCGTGGGAGACACCACCCGCATCGACCCGTTCCTGCTCGAGTCCATGGACATCGTCGAGCGCGTGCAGCGCGTCTCGGAACCCTTCAAGAAGGCGAACCGCAAGTTCCATCCCATGGACACCGTCGTGGACTGCGGGCACGGGGTGAAGATCGGCGGGGAGCACTTCCAGGTCATCGCCGGGCCTTGCTCCGTCGAGGGCGAGAACCTCATCCGCATCGCGCGGCGCGTGAAGGCGGCCGGCGCCACCATGCTGCGCGGCGGGGCGTACAAGCCGCGCACGAGCCCCTACGCCTACCAGGGCATGGGCGCCTCCGGCCTCGATCTGCTCATGGAGGCGGGCGCGGAGCTCGACATGCCCGTGGTGACCGAGATCATGGACCCGCGCGACGTGCAGCTCTTCCTGGATAAGGGCGTCGACGTCATGCAGATCGGCGCGCGTAACGCCCAGAACTTCCCGCTCCTGAAGGAGGTCGGCAAGACCTCCACGCCCGTGCTGCTCAAGCGCGGCATGGCCGAGAGCATCGACGAGCTCCTCATGGCGGCGGAGTACATCATGAGCGAGGGCAACCCCAACGTGATCCTGTGCGAGCGCGGCATCCGCACCTTCGAGACGCGCACCCGCAACACCTTCGACCTCAACGCCGTGCCCGTGCTGCGCTACCTCTCGCACCTGCCCGTCGTCGCCGACCCGAGCCACGCCACCGGCTACACGCGCTACGTGGAGCCCATGGCGCTCGCCGCCACCGCCGCCGGCGCCCACGGACTCGAGATCGAGGTGCACGATGCGCCCGACCAGGCGTGGTCCGACGGCGCCCAGGCGCTCACGCCCGATATGTTCGACGACTGCATGCGCCGCATCGCGCTCATCCGCGCCGCGATCGAGCCCGAAGGCGGCGAGCGCGCATGACGGCCGTGCAGGATGCGTCCATGGGCGGCGAGCGCGCCGCGCAGCCGACCATCGGCATCGTGGGACTCGGGCTCATCGGCGGGAGCTTCGCCCGCGCCTACGCGGCAGCGGGCGCGCGCGTCATCGCCTGCGACACCGATGAGGACACGATGGATGCGGCGATGATCGAGACGGTCGAGGCCGTCCTCGACGACGAGGAGATCCCCGCCTGCGACCTCATCATCCTTGCGGCCTACCCAGATGCCTGCATCGAGTGGCTCGAGGAGCACGCGGAGGCGCTCGGCGCGGCAAGCGATACCGAGCGCGGCACGGGCCCGGTCGTCATCGACACGGCGGGCGTGAAGGCGGCCGTCTGCGCGCGCGCCTTCGATCTCGCCCGCGAGCACGGCTTCGCCTTCGTGGGGGCGCACCCCATGGCGGGCACGGAGCACTCGGGCTTCGCCCATGCGCGCGCGAACCTCTTCGAGGGCGCGCCCATGGTGCTCGTGCCGCCCGCACTCGACGACACGGGGCGGCTGCTCCTGCTCGACCGCGTGCACACCCTACTCGCGCCCGTGGGCTTCGGCACGTTCAGCGTGACGACGCCCGAGGAGCACGATGAGGTCATCGCCTACACGAGCCAGCTCGCGCACGTCGTCTCGAACGCCTACGTGAAGAGCCCCACCGCCCGCGAGCACCACGGCTTCTCGGCGGGCAGCTACCGCGACCTCACGCGCGTCGCGCACCTGAACCCCGCCATGTGGGCGGAGCTCATGTGCGACGACGCCGAGAACCTGAGCCGCGAGATCGGCCGGATCATCGACGCGCTCGGCGCCTACCGCGACGCGCTCGACGCCGGCGACCGCGAGCGGCTGCGCGCGCTCCTCGCCGAGGGCGACCGCATCAAGCGCGCGCTCGACGACGAAAGGGACAGCTGATACCCATGGCAGAGATCACCATCGACATCACCGTGCAGAACCCCTACCGGGTGCATATCGGCACGCGCCTGCTCGAGGGGGCCGGCGCGGCCGTGCGCGACGCCGTGCCGCGCGCCCGGAAGGCCGCCATCGTGACCGATTCGAACGTGGGGCCGCTCTATGCGCACATCGTGCGCGAGAGCCTCGCCGAGGCCGGCCTCGAGGTGGCCGTCCACATCTTCCCCGCGGGCGAGGAGCACAAGACGCTCGCCACCTACGGGGCGATCCTCGAGTTCCTCGCGGCCGAGGAGCTCGACCGCTCGGACGTCGTCATCGCGCTCGGCGGCGGCGTGACGGGCGACATGGCGGGCTTCGCCGCGGCGACCTACATGCGCGGCATCGCGTACGTGCAGATGCCGACGACGCTTCTGGCCATGGTGGATTCCTCCGTGGGCGGGAAGTGCGCCGTCGACCTCTCGTGCGGCAAGAACCTCGCCGGCGCGTTCTGGCAGCCCGCCGCCGTCATCGCCGATGTGGGGTGCCTGGGCACGCTCGCGCCCGAGCAGCTCGCGGACGGCTGCGGCGAGGTGGTGAAGCATGCCGTCATCGCCGATGCGTCCCTCTTCGAGCTGCTCGAAAAGACACCGCTCACCTTCGACCTGCTCACGCGCGACCTCTCGCTCGTCGCCGCCATCATCGCCCGCAACGTCGAGATCAAGCGCGACGTCGTCGTGATCGACGAGCGCGAGAACGGCGCCCGCAAGCTCCTGAACTTCGGGCACAGCATCGGCCACGCCATCGAGGCGTGCTCGGGCTACACGCTCGGCCACGGCACCTGCGTCGCGGCCGGCATGGTCGCCATGGCGCGCGGCGCCCGCGCGGCGGGCTGGGTTGCGCCCGACTTCGAGGAGGACACCGCCGAGCGCATCGACGCGCTCTGCCGGGCGCACGGCCTCTCCACCGTGTGCCCCTACACCGCCGACGAGCTCGTCGAGGCCGCGATGCACGACAAGAAGCGTCGCGGCACCACCATCGACCTCGTGATTCCGCACCGTATCGGCGCCGCCTCCATCGAGTGCTGCGACCTCGAGCAGCTGCGCGCGATCATCGAGCTCGGCGTCGAGGCGCCCGCGGAAGGGGGCGCGCGATGATCGCCCGCATCACCCCGGGCACGCTCTCGGGCACCGTCCCCGCCATCGCGTCGAAATCCGTCGCGCACCGCGTCATCATCGCCGCGGCACTCGCCAACGGCACGACGCACGTCATCTGCAACACCACCTGCGCCGACATCGACGCCACGATCCGCTGCCTCGAGACGCTCGGGGCGCGCATCGAGCGCGTGGAGGACGGCTTCCGCGTCCACCCCATCCCCAAGAGCCAGGAGCACGGGATCCTCCGTGCCCTCGCGGGCGGCACGCTCGATTGCGGCGAGTCCGGCTCGACCCTGCGCTTCATGCTGCCCGTGGCCTGCGCCCTCGGCGCGGACGCCACCTTCACGGGGGCGCGCCGCCTGGGCGAGCGCCCGCTCGAGCCGCTCGACCGCGAGCTCATCGCCGCGGGCTGCGAGCTCGAGGGGCTCGGCGCGCTGCCGCTCACCGCGCGCGGTCGCCTGCGCCCGGGCCGCTTCGAGCTCCCCGGCGATGTGAGCTCGCAGTTCATTTCAGGTCTCCTGCTCGCCTGCCCGCTTCTGGGCCAGCCGAGCGAGATCAGGGTCACCGGCCGCATCGAGAGCAAGCCCTACGTCACCCTCACGCTCCAGGCGCTCGCCTCCTTCGGCGTGGCCGTAGAGGTGGAGCACGCCTTCGTCTCGGACACCGAGGTCACCTGCTACCGCCTCGACGGGTCGGCGTATCGCACGCCCGGCGAGGTCAGCGTCGAGGGCGACTGGTCGAACGCGGCGTTTTGGCTCTGCGCGGGCGCGATGGGCACCGAGCCCATCACCGTGACCGGGCTCTCGCTCTCCTCCGCCCAGGGCGACCGCACCGTCATGGCCGCCCTCTCGCGCTTCGGCGCGCGCATGCGGCGCGGCACGGGCTCGGCCACCGCGCAGCCCGACCACCTGAGCGCCTTCACCCTGAGCGCGCAGGACGTCCCCGACCTCGTGCCCATCCTCGCCGCGGTGGCGTCCGTCGCGCAGGGACGCACGATCATCCAGGACTGCCGCAGGCTCCGCCTCAAGGAATCCGACCGCCTCGCCACCACCGCGGGCGAGCTCACATCCCTCGGCGCGCGGGTGCGCGTGGCCGGCGACGACCTCCTCATCCAGGGCGTCGAGGCGCTTTCAGGCGGCGCGGTCGAGGCGCACAACGATCACCGCATCGCCATGATGGCGGCCATCGCCGCCACCCGCTGCACCGGCCCGGTCGAGATCTACGGCGCCGAGGCCGTGGACAAATCCTACCCGCTCTTCTTCGAACACTACCGTGCGCTCGGCGGCCACGTCGAGCTCATCGACGCGTAAGGGGACGCCATGGCATCGGTATTCGGCACCGTCATCCACCTCTCGATCTTCGGCCAATCCCATTCGCCGGCCATCGGTTGCTCGCTCGACGGGATCCCCGCGGGCATACCCGTCGACGCCGCGGAGCTCCAGCGCTTCCTGGACCGCCGCGCGCCCGGCCGCGACGACACCGCCACGCGGCGCCGCGAGGCGGACGCTCCTGAGTGGCTCTCGGGCATCGTGGACGGCCACACCACGGGAGCGCCCATCGCGGCCATCATCCGCAACACCGATACGCGGAGCCAGGACTACGACGGCCTGCGCCGCATCCCGCGCCCCGGGCACGCGGACTTCACCGCGCGCGTGAAGTACGGCAACTGGCACGACGTCGCAGGCGGCGGGCACTTCTCCGGCCGCCTCACCGCGCCCTTGTGCATAGCGGGCGGCATCGCGCTCCAGGCACTCGCCACGATGGGCATCGACATCGCCGCGCATATCCAGAGCCTGGGACCGGAGGGCATCGCGGACGAGCCGCTCGACGAGCTCGCGCGCGACGAGGCCCAGCTCGCCGCCCTGCGCGCCCATGATTTCCCCTGCATCTCGACGGATGCGGCGGCTCGCATGCGCGCGGCCATCCTCGCCGCCCGCGACGACCTCGACAGCATCGGCGGCATCATCGAGTGCGTCGCCTACGGCGTGCCCGCCGGCGTGGGCGACCCCATGTTCGACGGCCTCGAGAACCGCATCGCGCGCATCGCCTTCGGCATCCCCGCCGTGAAGGGCGTGGACTTCGGATCGGGCTTCGCCGCCGCCTACCTCACCGGCAGCGAGCATAACGACCCCTTCCGCATGGTCGACGGCCAGCCGCGTCCCGAGACGAACAACGCCGGCGGCATCCTCGGCGGCATCTCCACGGGCATGCCCATCGTGTGGCAGATGGCCGTGAAGCCCACCGCCTCCATCGGGAGAGCGCAGCGAAGCGTCGACCTCGACGCCGGCGTGGATACCGAGCTCACCGTGCGCGGGCGCCACGACCCCTGCATCGTGCCGCGCGCGGTGCCCGTCGCGGAGGCCGCCTGCGCGCTCGCCCTCCTCGACGCCCTGCTCGAGGACGGCCGCTTCCCCACCCCGGCTCCCCGACGCTGAACCCACGGTGATAAAAACCAGACAGGCTGGTTTTTATCATTTCACCACCGACGAACATGATAAAAAGCAGACAGGCTGGAAATTATCATTTCTACCGACCGACGAAGGAAGGCTCATGGAACTCTCGGACATCCGCATGCGCATAGACGAGATCGACGCACAGCTGCTCGACCTGTTCTGTGCGCGCATGGGGCTCGCCGCCGACGTCGCGCGCGCCAAGGCGGGCACGGGCAAGGCGGTCTTCGACCCCGCACGCGAGCGCGAGAAGCTCGCGAGCATCGCCGAGCGGGCGCCGGAGCACTTAAGGCCCCAGGCCATCGCGCTCTTCTCCCTCCTCATGTCCATGAACAAGGCCGAGCAGCAGCGCATCCTCGCGCCCGCGCGCCCCGAGCGCGTGAGCGAGCTCATGCGCCGCGCGCTCAAGCCCCACGACGAGCCCTTCCCCGCCATGGCGACCGTCGCCTGCCAGGGCGTCGAGGGCGCCTACAGCCAGATCGCCGCCACGCGCCTCTTCCGCGTGCCGAGCATCACGTTCTTCGACACGTTCGAGGACGTGTTCCGCGCCGTGTGCGAGGGGCGCTGCGCCTTCGGCGTGGTCCCCATCGAGAACTCGACCGCGGGCTCGGTGAACGCGGTCTACGACCTGCTCGCCGCGCATTCGTGCTACATCGTGCGCAGCCTGCGGCAGAAGATCGACCACAGCCTGCTCGCCAAGCCCGGGACGAAGCTCGGGGATATCCACGAGGTGTGCTCGCACGAGCAGGCGCTCGCCCAGTGCGCCGGCTACCTCGCGCGCCTGGGCGTGCGGGCAACCCCGTGCAAGAACACCGCGCGCGCGGCGGAGCTCGTCGCGGGCTCGGAGCGGCGCGACCTCGCCGCGCTCTCGTCGCGCGCTTGCGCCGACCTCTACGGCCTCGACATCATCGAGCCCGATGTGCAGGATTCCGACAACAACTACACGCGCTTCGTCGTCATCTCCGCCGAGCCAGCCATCTGGCCGGGCGCGCAGCGCACCTCGCTCATGCTCACGCTCTCCCACGAGCCCGGCTCGCTCTTCCGCGTGCTCGAGCGCTTCTACGCCCTCGACATCAACCTCGTGAAGCTCGAGAGCCGCCCCATCCCCGGCCGCGACTTCGAATTCATGTTCTACTTCGACGTGGATTGCCCTGTCGGCGCGGAGGCACTCGGAACGCTCCTCGACGGCCTCGGCGACGTCTGCGAGCGCTTCACGTATTTCGGCAGCTACACGGAGGTGCTCTGATGGATTCTGCGCAGAAGCCGGTGCCCTACGGGGTCCTCGGGCGAACGCTCGGCCACAGCTACACCCCGCGCATCTACCGCATGCTCGCGGATATGGACTACATCCGCTTCGAGCGCGAACCCGAGGAGGTCGAGGCGTTCCTGCGCGGGGACGCGTGGGCGGGCGTTAACGTGACGATACCCTACAAGCGCGCAGTCGTACCCTTCCTCGACGAGCTCACGGAGCGCGCGCAGCGCCTCGGTAACGTCAACACCATCGTGCGGCTCCCGGATGGGCGGCTGCGCGGCGGCAACACGGACTATTTCGGCTTCAAAATGCTCGTGGAATCGACCGGGGTCGAGCTCGAGGGGACACGGGCGCTCGTGCTCGGCGGCAACGGCGGCGCGGGCTCGACCTGCATGACCGTCCTGCGTGACCTGGGCGCGGAGGCAGTTGCGGTGAGCCGCAGCGGGGAGGTCACCTATGACGACCTCGATAGGTACGCGGATGCCGCGCTCATCGTGAACGCCACGCCCGTGGGCATGTACCCGGCCTGCCCGGCGGCGCCCGTCGACCTCGAGCGCTTCGGGCATCTCGCCGCCGTCGTCGACATCGTGTACAACCCCGCGCGCACCGCCATCATGATGCAGGCGGAGCAGCTCGGAATCCCCTGCGCGGGCGGCCTCCTCATGCTCGTCGCGCAGGCGGCGGAGGCGGTGCGCGCCTACACCGGCGAGCTGATCGGCCCCGAACGGATCCGCACGGTCACGGACGCCCTCGACCGCGAGGAGGAGAACATCGCGCTCATCGGCATGCCGGGGTCGGGCAAGACGCGCGTAGGCCAGGCCATCGCGCGCTGCCTGGGGCGCGAGCACATCGACCTCGACGACGCCTTCCGGGAGCGCACGGGCAGCACGTGCGCCGACTTCATCATCGGGCAGGGCGAGGACGCCTTCCGCGCCGAGGAGACCCGCGTGCTCGAGGACGTCGCGAAGCGAAGCGGCCTCGTCATCTCCTGCGGCGGCGGCGTCGTGACCCGCGACGAGAACTACCCGCTCCTGCACCAGAACAGCCGCATCGTCATGCTCGACCGCCCGCTCGACGAGCTCTCGAAGAAGGGGCGGCCCATCACGGCGCGCGACGGGGTGGAGCGGCTCGCGGCCGAGCGCATGGACCGCTACCGCGCCTGGGCGGATAAGATCGTCGCCTCGCGCGAGAGCGCCGACGCCACCGCATCCGTCATCGTCGCCGGCTGGAACGCATAAGCCCGCACCCGGCACCCATCACGCGAAAGGAAGCCTCCATGAACGCCTTGGTCATCAACGGCCCCAACCTGAACCTGCTCGGCATCCGCGAGCCGGGCATCTACGGGCACGAGAGCTACGCCGAGCTCGAGCGCATCTGCCGGGCGGCGGGCGCGGAGACGGGCTTCGATGCGGTGGAGGTCTTCCAATCCAACCACGAGGGCGCCATCGTGGACGCGATCCAGGAGGCGCTCGGGCGCTTCGACGGCATCGTGATCAACCCGGCCGCCTACACCCACACGAGCGTGGCGATCCTCGATGCGCTCAAGGCCGTGAGCCTGCCCGCGGTGGAGGTGCACATCTCCGACGTCGATGCGCGCGAGGACTTCCGCCAGGTCTCGTATGCGGGCATGGCGTGCTTCGCGCGCGTCACGGGCGAGGGTCTCGCGGGCTACCGCCACGCGCTCGAGCTCCTCGCCGCCCACCTCATGTAAATTTACCCCAGGGGTATTTTTACATCAGCTGCAGCATCTCGCGCGCATGGGCGAGCGAGGTCTCCGTGGCATCGCCCGAGAGCATGCGCGCCACCTCGTGCACGCGCTCCTCGCCCTCGACGGGCGCGAGCACGGTCTCCGGGACATCCCCTTCGACCTTCCGCACCACGTAATGCCGCTCAGCGAGCACCGCGACCTGCGCCACGTGCGTGACGACGATGACCTGGTGCGTGCGGGCGAGGTCGGCCAAGACCGCCGCGAGCGACCGCGCGACCGCGCCGCCCACGCCGGCATCCACCTCATCGAAGACGAGCGTGTCGACGCCGTCGGCCTCGCCGAGCACGACCTTGCAGGCGAGCATGACGCGCGACAGCTCGCCGCCGGACGCGATGCGCCGAAGCGGCCTGGCCGTGAGCCCCGCGCCGCCGCGGTAGAGCAGCTCGCACGCCGCCGGCCCCTGCTCGCTCCAGCGCTCGCGCGGAAGCTCGCGGGCATCCCACACGAGCTCGGCCTTGCCCATCTCGAGCCGCGCCATCTGCTTGCCGACCTCGCGGCAGAACCGCGGCGCCGCATCGTTGCGCCGGCGCATGAGCGTGCGCGCCGCATGGGAGAGCTCAGCCTCCGCGGCGTCGACGGCCTCCTGCGCGGCCCGGATGCGTGCCTCGCCATCGCTCGCCACGGCGATGAGCTCGCCCGCCTCCTCGCGGCGCGCGAGCACATCTTCCATGCGCGGGCCGAACTGGCGCATGAGGCCGCGCAGCGCGGCATGGCGCTCCTGCAGGCGCGCAAGCTCGGCGGGGTCGAAATCCACGCCATCACGGTAGCGGCGCAGGTCGGACGACACGTCCTCGAGCGTGATGGCCGCCTCGTTGAGCGCGTCGGCGAAATCCGAGAGCTTCGCGTCGACCCTCCCCATGCGGGAGAGCTCGGCGATCGCCGCGTTCAGGGCGTCGAGCGCCCCGCCCTCCCCCGAGAGGTACTCGGAGGCCTCGTGCGCGGTGCTAGCGAGCGCCTCGGCGTGCTCGGCGCGGGGCAGCGTCTCCTCGAGCTCCTCGAGTTCGCCCGGTTGCGGGTCGACCTCGTCGATGCGCTCGAGCGCAAAGCGCGCGTCCTCGAGCCGCGCACCCTCCGTCCGCGCCGCGGCGGTCACGCGCGCGAGCTCGTCGCGGGCAGCGCGGGCCGCAGCCAGGGCTGCGCGATAGGCGGCGAGGGCATCGAGCACGGGAGCGCCCGCCCAGGCGTCGACCATCTCCACGTGCGAGGCGGCATCGAGCAGGCGCTGGTGCTCATGCTGGCCGCAGAGGTCCACCATCGGACCCACGAGCTCGGAAAGCTCGCGGATGCTCGCCACATGGCCGTCGATGCGCGCGCGGCTCCTGCCGTCCGCCGAGACGCGCCGTGCGATGCACAGGCCCTCCGTATCGCGCGCGCCGCGGAAGAGCCGCCCCTCGACCTCGGCCGCGGTGGCGCCCTCGCGCACCTGCGATGCCTCCGCGCGCTCGCCCACGAGGAGCTTCAGGGCCGAGAGCAGCGCCGTCTTGCCGGCACCCGTCTCGCCGGTGAGCACCGTGAGGCCGGGCGCGGGAGAGAAGGTTGCGGAGCGGATGAGCGCGAGGTTCTCGACATGGATCTCATCGATCATGATGCACTCCATAGAACACGCGGGAAACGGAGTTGTAGAAGCTCTCGGGACCGTAATCGAGCAGGAGCACATCGCCCGGACCCCGCCGCGCCACGACCCGATCCACGATCGAGTCGGTCGCGACGAACTGGCCGTCCACGGCGATGGCGGGAACCGACGGGCGCTCGCGCGACATCGTGATCTCCACGACGTCGGACGGCGAGGTGAGAAACGCGCGCGCCTGGATGGTATGGGGCGCGATGGGGACGCAGACCATGCCCGCGTAGTCCGGGCTCACGATGGGCCCGCCCGCCGAGAGCGCGTAGCCGGTGGATCCCGTTGCCGTGGAGACGACCACGCCGTCGCCGCGCAGCCGGTCGATATGGTGCCCCGAGACGGTTACGTCGAACTCCACCATGTCGGAGAGCGGGCCGCGCGCGAGGGCCATATCGTTCAGGGCGAAGGTGTCGATCGACTCCTCCTCGCCCCCGTCGGTATGGGAGAAGACCTCGACGGCGAGCGTAGCGCGGCGGCTCACGTGCATCTCGCCCGCGAGCGCATCCGACACGACGCCGAGCACGTCGCGCTCGTCGGGGCTCGCGGCGGTGAGGAAGCCCACATGGCCGTAGCTCAGGCCGAGGATCGGAATCTCCTGGTAGCCGACGATGCGCGCCGCGCGCAGCAGCGTGCCGTCGCCGCCGAGCGAGATGACGAGGTCGGAACCCTCGATATCGGGCACGGACGCGATGGCGGAGCGCTGGTCCGCCGCCCAGGCGACGTCGTAGCCCTGCCGCCCCAGCCAGAGCTCGAGCGCAAGGCCGCTCTCGACGGCCTCGTTCTTGTAGTAATTCGGCACGAGGAAGACCTTCATGCGCCGCACACCCCCTCGAATCGCGCGCGGACGCGCTCGCACGCCTCCCGCATACCGTCCGTCCCCACCGCGATCGCATCGAGCGCGCCGAGCAGGAAGAACTCGATATTGCCCTTCGCCCCCGTGATGGGCGAGGCGCACACGCCCTGCGGGACGAGACCGCGCCCGGCGAAGCACGCGAGCACCCGCTCGAGCACGGCGCGGCGCACCACCGGGTCGCGGACGACGCCGCCCTCCCCCACGTCCTCGGGCGCAGCCTCGAACTGCGGCTTCACGAGCGTGAGGAACTTACCGCCCGGCAGGAGCAGCTGCACGACGGCGTCGATGATGTGCTCGATGCCCGTGAACGACACATCGCAGACCGCAAGCTCGCAGCAGGCCCGGTACCCGAGGCCGGGCAGGTCGACCACGTTCGTGCGCTCCAGGAGCTCCACCCGCGCATCGCAGCGGAGTGCCCAGGCGAACTGCGCGCGACCCACATCGACCGCGACCACGCGCCGAGCGCCGCGCTTGAGCAAGCAATCGGTGAACCCGCCCGTGGAGCAGCCGATGTCCACGCAGGAGAGCCCGCGCGGGTCGACGCCCAGGGTGTCGAGCGCTCCCTCGAGCTTGAGGCCGCCGCGGCCCACGTAGGGCAGCCGCCCCTTCACGTGCAGGTCGATCCCCGGCTCCACCTTCATGCCGGGCGAGGTGAGCCGCTCCCCGCGCGCGGAGACGTCGCCTGCCATCAACGTGCGCAGGGCATCCGCGCGATCGACGCAGATGCCCTGGGCAATCAATTCATCATCGAGGCGGACGCGCTTCATCGCTCGCCGCGTCCCGGCTCGGGGGCTTGGGGCTCCTTCCCCGCGGCGGCATCGGGCTCGGGCGCCGACGCGTCGGGCTCGCCTCCCACCTCGCTCGCCTCGAGCTGCGCGGTCTCGCTCGGGCTCAGATCGAAGCTGTCCACGAGCTCCACCGCATGCGAGCCGAGGGCGATCGCCTCGTCGAAGAGGTCGAGGCTGCGCTCGAGGGAGGTGTCCTTCGAGCGCACGGCGGCGATGATCTCGTCCATGCGCCCCGTGATGTCCTCGAAGCTGTTGAGCGTCGTCTCCGCCATGGCCTACCGCTCTTCTTCCTGAACGTCGGCATCCTCGACGGCAGCCGCGACCGGCTCCTGCGCGCGCCCGAGCACGCGCGGGTCGCGGACGACGCGCCCGAGCACGCCGTTCACGAAGCTCGACGAATCGTCCGTGCCATAGGCCTTCGCGATCTCGACCGCCTCGTTGATCACGACGGCGTCGTCGATGTCGCTCGGCGAGAACCTGAGCTCGTACACCGCGAGGCGCAACAGATTGCGGTCGGCGCCCGGCATGCGAGAGAGCGCCCAGTTCTCCGAGACGCGCTGCAGCACGCGGTCAATCTCCTCGATATGGGCGAACGTACCGCGCGCGAGCTCCTCGGCATACGGGTCGAGCGGACCTTTCGTGATGAGGTATTCGCCCGCGAGGACCTCGTCAACGGTGAGACGGCGCGCCTCCGCCTGGAACAGCAGCTGCATCGCCTGGCTGCGCGCGAGCGTGCGCCCGCGTTCGACTTTTAGGCTCACGCTTACTCCTTGGGGAACACGATGCCGTCGATGCACACGTCGACGCGCGCGACATCGACGCCCACCTGCGCATCGATGACATGGGCGGTCGCCGCGCGGACCGTCTCGGCCAGCTTCTTGAACGGGTAGCCGAAGAACACGACGACGTGCACCGTGAGCGCGAGCTTATCGTCCACGACCTCGGCCTCGACCGCGGGCGCGGACGCCGTGGAGCGCGACTGGAACATCGAGACGAGGTTCGTGGCGAGGTCGCGCACGCCCACGGACGCGATGCCCTCGACCTCCTCGACGGCACGGGACACCACCGAGGCGATGACCTCGGGCGCGATGCCGATGCCGGAAATGTAGATCTCCTGAGCCATGGGATCCCCCAAAATCGTAGCGATGGAGCGGAAACTAGACGCGGGACACGAACTTGCCGTCACGCGTGTCGACCTTGATCATCTCGCCCTCGTTGAGGTACATGGGCACCTGGATGACCGCGCCGGTCTCGATGGTCGCCGGCTTCGTGGAGCCCTGGACGGTGTCGCCCTTGAAGCCCGGGTCGGTCTGGGTGATCTGCACCTCGATGAACATGGGCGGGTTCACGCCCATGAGCTCGTCGTCGGCGTAGAGCAGCTGGCAGACGTCGTTCTCCTTGAGCCACTTCGCGTTGTCGCCGATGAAGTCCTCGGGCACGGGCACCTGCTCGTAGGTCTCGTTGTCCATGAAGATGTAGTCCGAGCCGTCGTTGTAGAGGTAGGCCATCTCGCGCGTGGAGAGCATGACGCTCTCGAACTTCGTGCCGGCGTTGCAGGTCTGCTCGACCACGCGGCCGGTCTTGATGTCCTTCGTCTTGTAGCGCACGAAGGCGCCGCCCTTGCCCGGCTTCACATGCTGGAACTCGACGATGGTGCACACCTTGTCCTTGATGCGCAGGCCGATGCCGTTCTTGAAATCTGCGGTGGTGATGGTTGCCATGAACTACCTTTCTTGCTTGCGACGGCGAAGCCGCCGGCCGTTTCAGCTTATCTTTTCCAGTATACCCTCACCGCGTCCGCGGCGTGGGGCAGCAATGCCGTCCGGTATGAGATTACCATCTAGCACTCGATGATCTGGAGGTCGTGGGGGCTCGTCGTGAAGGGCTCGAAGCCGTGCTCGGTCACCACGCCGTAATCCTCCAGGCGCACGCCGAACTTCCCGGGCAGGTACACGCCGGGCTCGACGGTGATGACCGAACCGGCGCCCACGGTGTTGCTCCTGCGGCCGAAGACGGGCAGCTCGTGGATGTCGATGCCCACGCCGTGCCCGAGGCCGTGGCCGTAGCAGTCGCCATAGCCCGCGTCACCGATGATCTTGCACGAGAGCTCGTGGATCTCGCGGCCGTCGACGCCCGCGTAGATGGCCTTGGCGCACGCCTCGTGCGTGCGCTGGACGAGGTCGTAGACCGCGCGCATCTCCTCGGTGGGCTCGCCCAGGCACACGGTGCGCGTCATGTCGGAGTTGTAGTCGCGGTAGCGCGCGCCGTAATCCATGAGCACGAACTCGCCCTTCTGGACGACGCGGTCGCTCGGAATGGCGTGCGGGTTGGCGGCGTTGGGGCCGGATGCCACGATCGAGGCGAACGCGAGGCCGTCGGCGCCGTGCTCGTACATGAAGTTCTCGAGCTCGAGCTTGATCGCCTTCTCGGTCATGCCGGGCTGGATGAAGGCGAGCATGTGCTGGAACGCGGCGTCGGTGATGGCCTGCGCCCGGCGCATGAGCGCGAGCTCCTCCTCGTCCTTCACCGCGCGCATGCGGCGCAGGTCGCCGTGCATCTGGGGCAGGGCGGCGGCGATGGACGCATCCTCGAGCGCGCGCGTGAGCGCGGTGTAAAACGCGAGCTCCATGGTGTCCTCGACGGCCACCACGCGGCAGCGGGTGGCGCGGGCGCGCTCGGCCACCCACGTCGGGATGGCGACGGCCTCCATGTCGAGCTTCCACGGGCTCCCTTCGGGCATGTGCTCGACGAAGGAGTTGTAGTAGCGCGAATCCGTGTGCAGGAAGCACGCGTCGCCCGTGATGAACGCGGCGTGCGGCAGCTCGCCGGTGAAGTCGAAGACGCCCTCGGCGCCCGTGAGCCAGCGGAGGTTCGCCTCGTCGCGCACCACGACCGCGTCATAGCCCCGCTCCTCCATGAGCGCGCGCACGCGCGCGACGCGCCCCGCGGGCCCGGAAACGATATCAGCCATTCCCATTCCTCTCTCCCAAACGAATCGGTCCCCTCGACGGTGCTAGGGTACCACGTCGGGCGCGAGCGAGGCAGCATAGGCGGCGGCGTGACGCTCGAGCAGCTCGTCGGCGACGGAGGTGAGGCGGATCTGGCCGACGGCCTTCGGGAGCGGCAGCAGGAAGCGGTTCGAGCGCTCGGCCACCACGGCGCGGATCGCGGCGACGAAGGCATCGGCATCGAGCGTAAACCCGGCGTCCTCGATCCCTAGGTCGAAGAGGAGGTCATCGAGGTCGAACGCCACCTCGGGCTTGAGCCCGGCCGCGTCCACGGCGAGGCGTGCCTCGAAGCGCATGCCCTCGGCGCGGAGCACCGAGCGGGGCACGTCGCCCGCGACGCACGCCGCGAGGGCGCGCGCAGCGGTATCGCCGAACTCGAGGGCGCGGCGCGCCGAGGGGTTGGGCGACTTCAGGACGTTGCGCCTGGCCACCTGCGTGGCCGCGAGGGCGTCGCGCAGCGCGGCCTCCTCCCCCACGGCGACCGAAGCCGCGTGCTCGCGCAGGTCGGTCCACGTCTTCTTGCCCTCCGCCAGGGCGGCGCACGCCATGAGGGCGCACCCCAGGTGGAGCTGCTCGGGCGTCATGGACGGAACCAGCGCGAAATCGCAGAGCACCATCGCGGGATTCGGCGGGAGCGCGACGGAGCCGGGCGCGCCCGCGACCCCGAGGGGCTCCATCTCGGTCGCGATCCGCACCATCCCCTCAAGCTCGAACGGCATGACCGTGCAAGCCACCCCGCCGCGCCACACGTGGGCGCAGAACGCGGCGAGCGAGCAGAGGCCGAACGAGCCGAGCGCGAACACGAGGTCGTCCGCGGTGAGGCCGCAGCGCGCGAATGCCTCGAGAAGGGCGGTCGTCGCCCCGAGCGGGATGCCGCCGTCCTCCCCGCCCTCGATGGCGGGCTCGAGCAC
Source organism: Enorma timonensis (assembly GCF_000321165.1). NCBI lineage: Bacteria > Bacillati > Actinomycetota > Coriobacteriia > Coriobacteriales > Coriobacteriaceae > Enorma > Enorma timonensis. The sequence continues at coordinate 45,346 of NZ_CAPF01000014.1, read as the reverse complement.
CTCGACCGTGAAGCCCGCGGACACGAGCGAGCGGCGCACGTCCTCGCCGCGCGCCTCGAGCGCCGCCCCGTCGGCCACCATGAGCGCCCGTTTGGGCTTGCCCACCGGTGCCGCCGCGAGCCGCGACAGCTCGTCCATGATCTCCGACCCGATGCGCACATCGATGCTGCGCTGGTTGAAATTGATAATCTGACGCTTGATCGTCACAGTAGACCACGCTCCAAAAGCAATCCGGCACATCGGTAGGATACCTCTTCGAACGTGCGCCCGCGAATATCCACGGTGAGGTCCGCGGCCTGCCGATAGAGGGGGGCGCGGTGCCGGAAGAGCCGCTCCGCGTGCTCCGGCGAACGGAAGTCGGGACGGTTCTTCAGCGAGCGTATCTGCCGAAGCGAGTCGTCCAGGTCGCCATCGAGGTAGACGCAGTAACCCATCTCGTGCATGAGCTCGATGTTCTCGGGCGTCTCGACAATCCCTCCCCCGCACGAGACGAGCAGGCTCCGCTGGCTCTCGAGCGACCGGAGCACCTCGGTCTCGAGCGCGCGGAACCCGGCCTCGCCCTCCTCCGCGAAGATGCGCGAGATGCTCTTGCCCGCACGGCGCTCCACGAGACGGTCGGTGTCGACGAAGCGGCGATGGAAGAGCCCGCCCAGGTTCCGCGCGAGCGTGGACTTGCCCGCACCGAGGAAGCCGATGAAGAAGATATGGTCGCAGCCGCGCTTATCCACGCGCACCGCGCCGTCCGCGCCCGTCATCGAAGCCTACTCCTCGCAGGTCAGACCACGGAGCGCGCGCCGCTCGAAGATGCGGAAAATCTGCGTGTACCACAGATCGACGGTGGTCTGCGGCTTCACGAGGATGGTGTCGATCCCGGCGAGGTTGCCCGCCCAGACGTCCGTATAGAGCTGGTCACCCACCATGACGGCCTCGGCCTTGCGCACGCCCGTGCGCTTGAGCCCGGCCGCGAGCGCGAACGGGGCGGGCTTCATCGCATGGCTGATGGCCTCGAGGCCGAGCTCGCGCGCGGAGCGCATCACCTCATCGCGATGCCAGTTGTTCGACACCATGCAGAGGCGAAAGCCCATCGCGCGCGCACGGTCGAGCCACGCGGCGACCTCCTCCGGGGCGGTCGCGCGGTCGCGCGGGACGAGCGTGTTGTCGCGGTCGAGGAGGATCGCGCGCTTGTCGCGCCTCCAGAGGTCATCGAGGTCGATACGGTCAACGGAGGCGACGTAGCGATCGGGGGAGAAAAGACTCATGACAGGGAGCTTTCGTAGGCTTCGCGGTTTTTCAGGAATTCATCATAGCTCTCGCTGAAGTTGTGATGGCCGTCACTGTCGGGCGAGAGCACGTAGTAGAGGTACGAGGTATCGGCCGGATGCAGCGCCGCCTCGATGGAGGAGACGCTCGGCGAGCAGATGGGCCCGGGGGTGAGCCCGGTGTTCTTGTAGACATTGTAGGGCGAATCGATCTCGAGGTCATCGTAGGTGACCGTATCGGAGCCCCCGCCGCGCGCATAGACGATCGCCGCGTCGATCTGGAGCGGCATGCCCTCTTTCAGGCGGTTGTAGATGACGCTCGCCACGAGCGGGCGCTCGTCCGCCTGGGCGGTCTCGCGCTCGATGAGCGAGGCGAGCGTCACGAGCTCCTGCGAGGTGAGGCCGTTCGCCCCCTCGCTGAGGCCCAGGTCCGCCGTCTCGATCTGGAACTGGTCGAGCATGGCGCGGATGATCTCGTCGGCGGTGGGGTTCTCGCCCAGGCTGTAGGTCTTGGGATATAGGTACCCCTCGAGCGAATCGTTGTAAGCGCCCTCGAGGAAAGGATACTCGTCCACGTAGTTCGACGCCTTCGCCTGCGCGAGGAAGTCCGCGGCCGGGATGCCGTAGGTCTCCTCCACGCGCGCCGCCGTCTGGTCCACCGTCAGGCCCTCCTGGATGGTGAGGGTGACGCCGGCGATGTTCGGGCCGTCGATGAGCTGCTGCACGACCGACTCGGGATCCTGGTAGGTGGTGAAGCGGTAGTCGCCCGGCTTGATGAGCATATCCGCCTGCATGGAACGGACGGTGGAATAGTAGACCTTGGGATCGTCGATGACATGGCTCTCGGAAAGGATCTGCGCGATCTGGTCACCCGAGGCGCCGTCAGGGATGTTCACCTCGACCTCGAGGCCCGCCTCGACCGCCTGCTCGGAGCCGGGCGCGATAAGCGAGGTCACGGCTGGGATGACGAACGCGAAGAGGAGCACGGCAACCGCGACGATGGCGACGATGCCGAGGACGAGCGACATCGGGGACGTCTTGACGGGGCAGCGGCCGCCCCGGGGATGCGCGGGCAGGATGGCGTGATGGCCGCCCGAGACAGCGGCGCGCGGCGGGGGCACCTGGCGAGAGCCGGAAGCTGGTGAGGAGAGCCTGCTCTGGGAGGGGCCGGATTTGAAACGCGTCCCCGCGGGACGTACCGTGCGGTGGTACGAGCCGTCGCGGCCGCGTGTGCCGCTTCCACCACCCATGAACCGATCTGCCACAACATCCCCTTCGTCTCGCGCTTCGCGCGGCCGTATCCAACACGGCATCAGTCTACCGCACCTGAGACGAAAGCTTAAAGTTTCCATCCAAACTTGAATGTTTTGCACACATGCATCCCGCATGGCACTGCGCATGCGCGCGGGCCGCCGTGAGACCACGCTGTCCTACACCGACCTCCGCGCATCGAGCCATGCCTGCAGGAAGAGGCTCGCGGCGACCATGTCGACCTTGCCGCGCATCGCGCGCTCCGTAAGGCCCTGCGCGCGCAGGATGCGCTTCGCCTCGCGCGAGCTCAGGCGCTCGTCGCAGAACTCGAGCGGGATACCGCTCGCGGCCGCGATGCGCTCCGCCGCCACACGCACGCGCTCGGCCTGCGGCCCCTCCTCCCCCGCCAGGGTTTCGGGGAGGCCGCAGACGAGCACGTCGGGTTCATGGTCTTCGAGGATCATGCGGAACGACCGGGCATGCGCGAGCACCTCTTGCGCGGGCAAGACCTTGAGCGGCATGGCGACCGAGCCGCTCGCGTCGGAGACCGCGATGCCGATCCGCACCTCACCGATATCGAGGCCGAGCGCGACCACCGTGCGCGCCGTTACAGCCCGAGCTCGGCGCGCGCGGCATCGAGCGCCGCGGCGATGCCGGACGCGTCCTTGCCGCCCGCCTGCGCCATGGTGGGCTTGCCGCCGCCGCGCCCGTCCACGGCGGGCACGATGGCCTTGATGACGGAACCGGCGTGGAAGCCCGCCTGCACGGCGTCATCCGTCGCGGCCGCGAGGAGCGCCGGCGCGCCCTTCTCGGTCACCGTGGCGAGCACGCAGGCGCACGCGGGTGAGAGCTTCCCGCGGATGGTGTCCCACGCCTCGCGGAGGCCGGCGGCATCGAGACCCGGGAGCTCGGCGATGACGACGCGATAGCCGCCCGCGTCGAGCGCGCCGTCGATGGCGCGGCCGATGGTATCGGAGGCGCCGCCGGTGAGCGCGGCCTTGAGCTTCTGCTCGGTCTCGCGGAGCTGCTTCTGGAGCGCCTCGACGCGGCCGGGGACCTCGTCCACGCGGCACTTGAGGCCGGCGGCGGCCTGGGCGAGCAGGCGCTCGCGCTCCTCGAGGTACTCCACGGCGCCGAGGCTCGTCACGGCCTCGATGCGGCGCACGTTCGAGCCGGTGGACGACTCGGAGGTGATGCGGAAGAGACCGATCTCGGCGGTGTTCGCCGCATGCGTGCCGCCGCAGAGCTCGCGCGAGAACGGGTGCTCCTCGGTGCCGCAGGAGACCACGCGCACGACGTCGCCGTACTTCTCGCCGAAGAGCGCCACCGCGCCCGACGCCTTGGCCTCCTCGATGCCCATGACGCGCGTCACGACCGGCTTCGCCGCGAAGATCTCGCGGTTCACGAGCTCCTCCACCTGGCGCAGCTGCTCGGAGGTGAGCGCCTCGAAGTGCGTGAAGTCGAAGCGCAGGTGCTCGGGCGCCACGAGCGAGCCGGCCTGGTTCACATGGCTGCCCAGGACCTCCTTGAGCGCGGCATCGAGCAGGTGCGTGGCGGTGTGGTTGCGCTGGATGAGCGCGCGGCGGCGCTCATCGACCTCGGCGCGCAGCTCGGCGCCCTCGTGGAGCGTCCCCTCCTCGACCACCGCGGTGTGGGCATACAGGCCGTTATGGCTCTTGGTATCGGTCACGCGCAGGCGGACGCCCTCGGCGGTGAGGACACCGGTGTCGCCCACCTGACCGCCCATCTCGGCGTAGAACGGCGTGCGGTCGAGCACGACCTCGACGGTGTCGCCCGCGTGCGCCGCCGCTGCCCGCTCGCCATCGGCGACGAGCGCCGCGACGCGGGCGCCGTCGAGCACACAGCCGTCGTATCCGGTGAACTCGGTCGCGGGCAGGGCATCGGAGAGCTCGACCCAGATGTCGTTGAACGAGCCCCAGGCATCGCCCTTCACGTTCGCGCGGGCGCGCTCGCGCTGGAGCTCCATCTCGCGGTTGAATCCGTCGATGTCGACGGCATGGCCCGCGCCCTCGGCGATCTCGACCGTGAGGTCGATGGGGAACCCGAAGGTGTCGTGCAGCTTGAACGCGGCGGCGCCATCGAGCACGGCGCCCTCCTCGAGCGCGTCGAGCGCCTCGTCCAGGTAGATGCGGCCGGTGTCGAGGGTCTTCGAGAAGCGCTCCTCCTCGGCCGCAACGATACCGCGCACGAGCTGAGCGTTCTTGAGCAGCTCGGGGTACGCGTCGCCCATGAGCACGTTCACCTCGTCGATGAAGCGGGTGAGGAACGGCCCCTCCACGCCCAGCAGCCGGCCATGGAACACGGCGCGGCGGAGCAGGCGGCGGAGCACGTAGCCCCTGCCCTCGTTACCCGGGAGGATGCCATCCGAGATCATGAAATCGACGGAGCGGGCGTGGTCGGCGATGATGCGCAGGCTGCGGCTGGGGCCGGTGTAGTCATCGCTCACATACGCGACACCCGTGACGTCCTCGCCGAGCTTGATGAGCCCCTGCATGACGTCGCTATCGAAGAACGAGGTCTTGCCCTGCATGATGGCGCTCATGCGCTCGAGGCCCATGCCCGTATCGAGGTTGCGGTGCGGGAGCTCCGGCATGGAGCCGTCCTCCTGGCGGTCGAACTGCGTGAAGACGAGGTTCCAGTACTCCAGGAAGCGGTCGCAATCGCAACCGGGCGCGCAGTCCGGGCGGCCGCAGCCCACGTCCTCGCCCATGTCGTAGTAGATCTCGGAGCACGGGCCGCAGGGGCCGGTGGGGCCGGCCGCCCAGAAGTTGTCGTCCTCGCCCAAGCGCGAGATGTGGCTCTCCTCGATACCGAGTGAGCGCCAGATCTCGTACGTCTCGTCATCCTCGGTGAAGACGGTGAAGTAGAGCCGCTCGATGGGCAGGTGGAAGACCTCGGTGGAGAGCTCGAGCGCCCAGGCGCAGGCCTGGCGCTTCGAGACGCCGCCGAAGCTGAAGTTGCCGAGCATCTCGAAGAAGCTCGCATGGCGGCCGTCGGAGCCGATGATGTCGATGTCGTTCGTGCGCACGCACTTCTGGCACGACGTCGCGCCGATCTCCTTCATCGTCTTCTTGCCCTGGTAGTACTGCTTGAACTGGTTCATGCCGGCGTTCGCGAGCAGAAGCGACGGGTCATCGGGGATGAGCGACGAGCTCGGGAAGAGCTTGCAGCCGCGCTCCTCGAAGAACGTGAGGAAGGCGGACCGGATCTCCGCCGTCGTCATCGTAGGGAAATCTGCAACCATGCGGTATCTCCTTGAGTGTGGGTAACAACGCGTAAACTACATGAGTATAGCGAATCGGGGCGCGACGCGCGGACGTGCGCGCGGAATCTACCGGGTTCGCGCATGGGGCGCGAGCGCAGCCCTCTAGTCGCGTGACGTCTTGTCGTCCGGTGCCGTATCGGCCGGCTTCTGTTCGCCTTTCGCATCCGCCTCGGAGTTGCGGTGCAGGAACTGGAGCTTGCTCCACGGGTTCTCGAGGTCGGGACGGGGCACGGCGGAGCCGGTGGGCGCGACGTCCTTGGGGATGAGCTCGGATTCCTGGACGAAGGTGTCGTCGCCGAGCGCGTCGAAGGCGGGCACCGGGTTGCCGTGCTCGTCGCGGTACGGCGTCCCCTGGAAGATCGCGCCGTCGTAGGAGACGAGGGCGCGGCCGGTCGACTTCTCGAAGTAGAACACGAAGAGCCCCTTGAGCGCGGCGCACAGCGGGATGGCGACCACCATGCCGATCGCGCCCATGAGGGTCGACCCCACGACGAGGGCGGCGAGGTTCATGGCGGGATGGATCTGCACGGAGGACTGCATGACCTTCGGCGAGACCACGTTATCGGTCACGTTCTGCGCCACCATGCAGATGATGATCGTCCAGAAGGCGAGGATGGGGCTGTAGAAGAGCGCGAGCAGCGTGGCCGCGAAGGCCGAGATCCACGAGCCGAGCACGGGGATGAGGTGCATGAGCCCCGTGAGCACGCCCATGAGCGCCGCATACGGGTGCCCGACGATGAGAAGCCCTATGAACGCGAGCAGGCCGTCGATGAACGACGTGATCACCATGCTGCGCATGTACCCGCCCACCGAGCGCGACAGGATCGCGACCATGAAGCGGTAGCTCATCTCGTGCCCCTCGCCCACGATGGTGGCGATCTCGCGATGGATCTTCGGGTAATCGAGGGCGAGCCAGTAGGCCAGCACGAGCCCGAGGAAGAAGATGAAGAGCTGCGAGGCGAAGCCCGAGAGGACGGGGAAGAGGCCGCGGCCCAGGTCGCCGGCGAGCTGCGTCACGTACGACGAGGCGACGTTGGTGAGCGACTGCAGCATCGAGTCGAAGCCGCTCGCCCACGAGGAGTGCGAGAACGCCTCGATATCGTGGGCCACCTGCGTCGCCCAGGTGCTGAGCGCCTGGAGCTGGTCGGGCAGGCGCGAGAGCACCTCGATCACCTGGTCGACGAAGATGGGCACGATGACCATGATGACGCAGAGCGAGATGAGGATCACCGCGGCGAGCCCGATGAACGCCCCTACAGGTCGCGGGATGCGCTTGCGCTCAAGCGCGTTCACGATCGGCGAGGCGATGAACGCGATGAGCGAGCCCACCGCGAGGAACTCGACGACGGGCGCAAGCACGCCGAGCACGTACAGAAGGGCGATGCCGATGATGATGGCGCCGACCACCGTCCATACGCGCAGGGCGATGACGCCCGCCCCGGGTAGCTTCGCTTCGGCCGCGTCGGTCCGCGCACGATCAACCATGTTATCTCCCCTGCATGATGCCTTCGGGATCGAGCCGATCCTGGATCTTCTTGAGCGTGCGGCGCAGAAGGCGCGAGACCTGCACCTGGGAGATGCCGAGCTGCTCGGCGATCTCGATCTGCGTCATGCCCTTCAGGAAGCGCAGCTCCACGACCTCGCGCTCGCGGGGCGAGAACCCGGCGAGAGCCTCCTCGATGATGAGGCGGTCGTCGGTGAGGGCGAGGTCGCTGTCCTCCTCGGCATAGCGGTCGATGACCGAGGGCGCATCATCGCCCTCCGCCGTGCTCGGCCCCTCGAGCGGCACCGAGCTGTAGGCGCTCGAGGACTCCATCGCCTCGAGCACCTCGTCCACCGAGGCATCGAGGTACTCGGCGATCTCGTCGATCGAGGGCGAGCGCTGCAGCTGCGTGGTGAGCGCGTCGGTGGCCTGGTTCACCTTCGCCGAGAGCTCCTGCAGGCGGCGCGGCACGCGGACGCTCCAGCCCTTGTCGCGGAAGTGCCGCTTGATCTCGCCCAGGATGGTGGGCGTGGCGTAGGTGGTGAACTCGAGCCCGCGCTCGGGATCGAAGCGGTCGATCGCCTTGAGCAGGCCGAGGTACCCCACCTGCATGAGGTCGTCGAGCGGCTCGCCGCGGTTCTTGAATTTGTTCGCGAGGAATCGGACGAGGTTCATGTGCGACATGACGAGCTGCTCGCGCGCATCCATGTCGCCCTGTTCCTTATACCGGCGGAAGAGCTCGCGCGTCTTCTGCTTGTCCCAGGCCGATTTACTCGACGTGGTCTTTTCTGCCATCAGAGGTCCGCCTTGAGTTCGAGGTGCAGGTGCGCGGGCGCGTCCGTCTTCTCATAGGAGTCGCACACAGCGGCGAGGATGAGGCCCGCGTAGGCCGCCGGGTTGCCGGCATCCGGCTCCGCTGGAAGCGCGTCGCCCAAGGCGAAATCCATGGAGACCCGCTCGGCGTCGACCGTGAAGGCGATCTCGATGGAGGCCCCCTCCTCGACCGAGCACGCGTAGATGAAGGCCTCCTCGGCCGCCATGCGCACGTCCTCGACGCGGTCGACAGACATCGACGAGAGCGCCGCGACGTTCGCCGCCGTCATGCGCACGAGGCGCGCGAGGCCGGGGTTCGCGGTGAGCGTGAGGGTTATGGGCTCGATATGCTGGGTGCTGCTCATGCGCGTGCCCTTCCTTATGCCTGGGGTTCGTCGGACGCGGCGGCCTCGTCCTGCGAGGCATCGCCGTACGTGAAATACGCGGCCGGAGCGTGCTCCTCGTCCGCGGGGGCATCGGACTCGGTCGGCTCGGAGCCCTCCTGCTCCGCCTTCGCGCCCTCGATCGCGCGCTCGGCGGCGGGGGCGGCGGACTTGATCTTGCCGAACAGCTTGCGCGCCGCCTCGGTGGCGGAATCGGCGACGCCCGTGACGGCGTTGCCCGCGCTCGCAGCCGCGCCGGTGACCGCGGAGACGTCGCGCACGACGCCCTCGATCTCCACGAGGTTCGCCGAGAGCGCGTCCACGGCGACGTTCGCCGAGCTGAGCAGCGGGTCGATCTTGGCGATCGCAGGCTGGAGCTCGTCCACGGCGCCGTCAAGCTTCGCCACGACAGGCCGCGCCTCGGCCAGGGTCTCGTTCAGCTCGGCGACGGTCTTATCGACCCCGTCCATCGTGCGCCGCGCGCGGCGCGCGGTGATCGCGAGCTCGGCGATGAACCAGATGCCCGCCACGACGAGCACCATGAGTAAGATCTGAAGGGGCTCCATGAACCCTCCTTTGGGACGGCGGTACATACATATACGACGTAGATTCTACCCCAAGGGGCACCGGCGCATCCCTCGAAGCGACGCCGGCGCCCACTTGGTACAAAACGAGGACAGCCCCGCGCCCGTCAGTGCTGCTGGCCCTGCTCGAAGCGCCATTCCTCCCAGCCCCGGCCGGCCGGTTTCCAGAAGGCGCCGCGCTCGAGCCCCTCGGGCAGGTAGCGCTGCTCGACCCAGCCCTCGGGGTAATCGTGCGGGTAGAGGTAGTCACCGTACGTCTCGGAGCCGGGCCGGTGCCGGTCGCGCAGATGCTTCGGCACCGCGCGCACGCCGCTTGAGCGCACGTCCGCGAGGGCGGCGTCGATGGCGGCCTCGCAGGCGTTCGACTTCGGGGCGAGCGCGTTGTAGATCGCCGCCTGCGCGAGGTTGATGCGGCATTCCGGATACCCGATCACCTCCGCGGCCTTGAACGCGGCGGCCGCCACCTGGATGGCCTGCGGGTCGGCGTTGCCGATGTCCTCGGACGCCGCGATGAGGATACGGCGCGCGATGAACCGGGGATCCTCGCCCGCGTCGATCATGCGCGCGAGCCAGTACACGGCGGCATCCGGGTCGCTCCCCCGCATGGACTTGATGAAGGCGGAGATGATGTCGTAGTGCATGTCGCCGTCTTTATCGTACGGCAGGCTGCGGCGCGGGTTGGCGGTTTTCACGTCCTCGAGCGTGATGGCTATGGGCTCGCCCTCCCGGGGCGCGGCGGCGCCATCGGTGTCCGGCCGCGTGAGGGCGATCTCGCTCGCGAGCTCGAGCGAGGTGAGCGCCGAGCGGGCGTCTCCGGCGGCGAGCGTGCAGATCGCCCCCACGACCTCGTCCGTCGCGGAGAACCTCCCGTCGAAGCCCTTCGGCGAGGTGAGCGCGCGGCGCACGAGAACGGCGATGTCCGCATCGGTGAGCGGCTGGAGCTCGACCACGCGGGCGCGTGAGAGCAGCGCCGCGTTCACCTCGAAATACGGGTTCTCCGTGGTGGCGCCCACCATGATGACGGTGCGGTTCTCGACGGCATGGAGCAGGGCGTCCTGCTGGGAGCGGTTGAAGCGGTGGATCTCGTCGATGAAGAGGATCGTGCGACGGTCGTAGGCCATGAGGCGACGGCGCGCGTCCTCGATGACGGCGCGCAGGTCCTTCACCGTGCCGGTCACGGCGGAGACCTCGACGAACTCGCTGCGCGTGTGCGCCGCGATGATGTGCGCGAGCGTCGTCTTGCCGGTGCCGGCGGGCCCGTAGAGGATCACGCTCGAGAGCACGTCGCGCTCGATGGCCGAGCGCAGCCACGACCCCTCGCCCACCGCCTGCTCCTGGCCGACGTACTCATCGAGCGAGGTCGGGCGCATGCGCACGGCGAGCGGCGCGTTCCGCAGCGCTCGTTCGGACTCTTCCTGTGAAAACAGCGTATCCATGGGGTGTGACCAATCCAGGGCGGCGGCCGGGTGCCGGGGCGGCGGCCGCGCGTCTCATCGAATATGAAGCAATCTACCGCCCGGAGCCAGATTGCCCTGCCAGATTCAGCACGCCTCGTTGATGTAGGCGCGCCGCGGGAAGTGGATGTCGGGGAACCAGTGCTGTGCGAGCTCGGCGAAGTAACCGTCCGTCATGCTGGCAATGTAGTCGACGACCGTCTGGTCCAGGTCGCTCGACCAATCGTACACGCGGTCGTAGTGCGCGAGCTGCTCGGAGAGCCGGCGGATGTGGTGCCGGAAGATGTAGCTCGACTCGTCACCTGCCGCGAGGTCCGCATAGCAGCGCTCGTACATGAGCTCGAACGCGCGCGCCAAAAGCTCGGCGCGCTCACCCTCGATGCCGCTCGAGCGGTAGATCTTCCTGTAGTTCTCCGCCTTCGCGCGACGGAGCTCGGCGAACAGTTCCTCGCTCATCTCGATGCGGTCCTTGCCGTAGCTGTGCTCGATGATGTCGGCCGAGGCGTGCGTGAGGATCCACGAGTTGTACGCACCGCCGAGACCGTCCTCGAAGGCGTCCCCATCAAGCAGGCCCGCCTCGATGGCGTCCTGGCGGTCGCGGCCCACGTAGGCGATGATGTCGGAGATGCGCACCACGCAGCCCTCGAGCGTCATGGGGCGCAGGTGCCCGATGGCGCGCCCGCCCTTCGTGTAGCACTGCTCGACCGTCGCGTCGAACTCCTCGAAACCGGAGAGCCCCGAGAGCTCGAACACGCGCTGCTCGTACTCGCCGTTATGGCAGAGCACCCCGTCGAGCGTCTGGAGCGTGATGTTGCGGCCGTAGAGCACGTCGAGCACGCGGACGGAGTGGACGTTGTGGTGGAACGAGCGGCCCGTGCGCGCCTGGAACACGTCGTTCAGGCAACGCTCGCCGGCGTGTCCGAACGGCGTGTGCCCAAGGTCGTGCCCGAGCCCGATGGCCTCGATGAGGTCGCAGTTGAGACCGAGCGCGTAGCCGATGTCGCGCGCGATGCGGGCGACGAGCTGGACATGGAGGCCGCGGCGCGAGAGGTCGTCGTTCGCGCGGAAGCTGAAGACCTGCGTCTTGCCGGCGTAGCGGTTGTACGCGGGCAGGTGGAGGATCTTCTCCACATCGCGCACGAAGGCCGGCCGCCAGAAGCTCGCCTGGTCGCGCGGGCGCTGCTCGCGCCGGAGCGCGGCGGAATCGTCCGTCCGGTACGGGTTGACCCACCCGCGGGTGCGGTCGTGCCGCATGCGCTCGACGAGCTCGGGCGAGAGCGCATCGGGGATGGCCGCCATGCGCTCGCGCACCATCGAACGGTCTTGCTCGGGTCGTGCGTCCATACCCTCCCCCTTTCCGCAGGAACTGTTGGTACCATCATCGCATACCGCGCGGACATATGCACACGAGGCGCCCCGGTGCCACCGCAGGCGCGGCCGCCCTCACAGGATAAGCGCGAGCACAAGGAAAGCGCCGCCGAAGAAGGGCATGAGCGGGAGGCTTCCGCGCCGGAGCGCCACGGCGACGAGCGCGAGCACGAGCAGCCCCGTGGCGAAGGCGGCGAGCGCGGCGGCGGGATCCACGAGCATCATGCAGAAGAGCACCTTAATGTCGCCCATGCCGATGCCCGCGCTCCCGCGCAGCCTCCGCCAGAGTACCTCAAAGCCGACGAGCGCTCCGCACACCGCAGCCGCGCTGCCGACGACCCACGCGAGCTGCGCCCACGTGCGTCCCATGACCGCGACGACGAGCGCGCACGCGATGAGCGCGAGAACGAGCGCGTTGGGGACGCGCCGCTCCCGGGCGTCGATGACCATCGAGGCCGCGACGAGCGCGAGGAAGACGATGCGCGCCGCATGCCCGAGCGCGACGCCGCCCGCAAACCCTGCCGCCATCACGCACCGTGCCCCGCCTTACGCGTCGTCGACCACGAGGCAGCCCATGTTGAGGCGGCCCGCGAACTCGCCGATGACCGCCGCCTGCCCACAGCGCGTGAACACGCCGGAGAAGCGGCCGTCGAAGAGGAACAGCCCCTCCATATTCATGTACGGCTCGAAGGGGCGCCCGACGCCGGCGACGCCGCCCTCGACGTTCGGCGAGGCGTAGGGCGTGACGTATTCCTGCACCGTGCCGTGCGTGGAGGCCATCTCGGCGAGCACCCGCTGCCACTCCTCGTCCGTGCAGTCGCGTCCCGCGCGCACGCCGATACTGTTATAGCCGTCGCGCGGCTTCGCGATCCACGCCTCGCGGTCGCGAAAGCGCGCAAGGTCGGTCGCCTCGTCCACGAGGTAGGTGGCGGGCACGTGCGCCTGGATGAAGTCGAGCTCCTCGGGGGTGAGGATGTCGCCGACGGCCGGGCTGTGCAGCACGGCGAAGACCGTCTTGGTCGCGCACGGCCACGTCCTGAAGCCGCCCACGATGGGCACCTCCCCCGCCTCGGCGCAGGCCATGAACGCGTCCGCACCCGGGCACGGCTTCTCGAGCATCTCCGAGATCACCACGCGCCGCCAAACGCAATCAATGGGGCCTTGCGCGTCGTAGAGCACGCCTTCCTCATACCGCAGGTCGCGGATGTCCGCGAAGCGCAGGCTCGCGCCGTGCTCGGCGAAGACGCGGCCGTATTCCTCGATCTCCTCGCGCACGATGCTCTCGGCGTAATCGACGGCGACCACCTGCGGGCAGGCGCTCGCGCCCCCGGCGTCGCGGTAGCACGCGAGCACCGCCTCGGCGCAGGCGCGGTAGATGTCGAACGCCTCAAGGGCGTGGCGCTGCGCGAACCGCGCGCCCGTCTCGGTGAGCAGGTTCGCGCGCGTCACCTCGGTCGACGAGAGCATGCCCGACGAGCCGTCGGTGTTGAGCTCGCAGAACTTGAACGCGCCCGTCCGCTCATCGAGGAAGATGTCGACGCGGGCGATGGGGATCTGCACGGGGAAGGCGTTCGGCATGCACGCGAGCGCCTCGATGCGCGGGTCGAGGCCGAAGTGCGCGCGGAAGGTAGCGTCCTCCACGAAGCGCGCCGTGACCTTCTCCATGATGCCGCCCATGGTCTCCGCGATCCACGCGAGGTACCCCAGGTCGCGCCGGGAGAAGATCTTGGGCACGAAGCTCCATTGGATGGGTCCGCCATGATAGAGCGCGTTCGTCCCGGCGAGGTAGGCGTCGCCCGCCTCGTGCGAGGGCGCGTCGCCGTCGAGGTCGCGGGCGATCTGGATGTACTCCTCCTCAAGCGCCACGCTGTCGAGCGGTGTTGCGGGGTGCGCGCACGCGGTGATGTTGGAAGGGTCGCAAACGGGCAGGGCAGTGGGTTCGATGGCTTCCATGGGGCTCCAATCGATAGGTTGCTACCATACTACCCCGCCGTGCGCTCGCGATACCGCGGGCACCGCCGCGCACGCGATTCAGCGCGCCTCGCCCACGACGTCGTCGAGCGTCATCGAGAGGTTGTGCTGCGTGGGCACCCAGTCCACCTTGAGGAAGAGCGCCGCGACGATGAGCGGGATGTAGGTGCACATGAAGAGCGGGAACGTGAAGACGTTGAGCAGCAGCTGCCAGGGCTTCGCCTTGTGGATGTGTTTGCGCTCGAAGAAGGTGGTCACGATCCCGATCGCGAAATACGCCTGGTAGAGCGCGATGAAGGTGTTCACGATCGATTGCAGGCAGGCTTGGATCTCCGCATCCGTGGCAAGGAAGCCATGGCTCAAGAGCCCCACGATGAGGAACGTCCCGTTCGCCAAGATCGAGATGAGCGTGAGGAGGTTGCCTGGTATGAGCACGCAGAACATGTCGTACGCCGCGAAGCGATGGCGCGCGAAGATCGCCTTCGGGAACTGCTTGCCGTAGGTGAAGATCACCTGGTAGAAGCCCTTCGTCCAGCGCATGCGCTGCTTCCAGGAGGCGGCGAACTTCACGGGCTGCTCGTCGAAGAACTCTGCGGGCGCGTACGCGATGCGCACGCCCTCGAGCGCGCAGAACGTCGAGAACTGGATGTCCTCGGTGAGCGTATGGAACTTCCAGCCACCCATGGCCTCGATGATCTTCGCGGACACGAGGTAGCCCGAACCCGAGACCGCGCACGAGGTGCCGCAGATCATGCGGGCGTTGTTGAGGAAGCGCGCCTCGCGCAGGTACGCGGTCGCGTTGGCGGCCGAAACCCACGAGCTGCCGAAGTTCTTCGAGTTGCGGTACCCGGTCACCGCGAGGTAGCCGGCGTCGAAGGCGTCGTTCATGATGGTCGTGTACTCCGGGCTCACGAGGTTGTCGGCATCGAAGATGAAGAAGCCCTCGTAGCGGCCGGGGTACTCGGCCAGGATGCGCTGGAAGCCGAAGTCCATGACCCAGCTCTTGCCCTTGCGGGCGAGGTCGTTGCGCTCGTAGACGATGGCGCCCGCCTCGCGCGCCACGCGCGCCGTGTCGTCCGTGCAGGCGTCGGCCACCACGAACACGTCCATGAGCTCGTCCGGGTAATCCTGCTCGCGGATCGAGCGCACGAGGTTCGCGATGACCGCCTCCTCGTTGTGCGCCGCGATGAAGAACGCATAGCGATGCAGCCGCTTGGCCTTGGGATAGCGGTACTCCCCGCGCACGACGCCGATGACGAGGAACACCGCCTGATAGAGGAAGCAGACCGAGAAGATCCCGATGATGAGCATGTTGAACTTCACGATGGGCGTGGCAGCGAGAAAGATCGCGATGATGTCGGGCACGGGAGCGCTCCTTAAACTATGAGCTTAGGCGTTCACTTTGCCAAGAAATTGTAGTTCACGGGCAAAAAGCGATGCAATTATTCCAGAAAGCAACATGACAGGCAGCTCATTGAGCCATGCCCATTATTGCCGCCCTAATCCCTTCGCCTCTCAAGTTCGGCGAGCCCTTTTCCATCAAGCAAGACTTTACGGGACTTAAACCCGGCGGAAGGCCCCACAACACCGAGGACTTCAAGAACATCCAAAATCCGGGAAGCCTCAAACAATCCGACATGCAAGTTATGACGAAGAAAGGAGCTTGAAGCCTGCTTAGATGTAACAACGAGATGTGCAGCTTCCCAGGTTATGGAATCAACCCAAGCGAGACTAGGGGCTGGTTTAGCTGAACTCAAGCCACTCGAGCCATCTTCCCTTTCCACGTCAGTTTGAGAAGAGGCATCCTTGCCGGAATCAGAGTGAGAAGATGAATCGTCGACAGAATCTTCCTCTTCACCCAGTTCAATGCGCTCGAGCCTCGCTAGACCATCCTTGTCAAGAAACACCTCTCGAGGCTTCGATCCATCCGGCGGCCCCACGACGCCCAGCTCCTCGAGCATGTCCATGATGCGGGCGGCGCGAGCGTAGCCCATCTTGAGGCGGCGCTGCAGGCTCGAGGTGGAACCGAGCCCAGACTCCACAACGAAGTGCGCGGCCTCCCAGATAAGAGGGTCAAAGTAATAGGAATTCCGATGAGTGGCGCTCTTATGGGTAGGTTCCTTTGACTCAACTTGCTTTGTGCCCTTATAAAAATCTGGAAGGCGGTCTGTATTTCCAGATACCACAGCGTCTATCAAGCGGTTCAAAATCCTATTTTCAATCAACCTGACGTGATTGTCCTTGGCCAATTGGATCGCGTTGTCAGTGAAACTCGAATTGGTGACAACCCAGGCTTCATTCGCATGGTAATGGGCAAGAGAAGCAACCACCTCTTGAATAGGGCTGTTGTCGAGTGTCGAGCCATAAAACTTGGCCTGAATGCAAACCCTTCGCTCTCCAGCTGCATCTGAGGCGACAATATCCGCGCCGAAATCATTAGATTCACTCGTAACGTAGACAAGAAAGCCCAAATCTTGGACGAGCGTAGCAACATAGCGCTCAAACTCGATGCCGTTAGAAGGCAAATGATGATAGCCCGGCCATCTAACAAATTGCTCCACCTCAGATACCCCCAAACGAACCAACGCCGATTCTCGTTATTGTACTAGGAGCTGCGGGACGATCTCGTCGCCCGCGGGGGTGCGCCCGAGCGAGGTGTCCTCGATCTCCTCGAGGGCGGCGGCCAGGTCCCAGGGCAGCGTGTCGCGGCACTCGATCTCCTCGCCCGTCACGGGATGCGCAAAGCGCACGCGCCAGGAGTGGAGGAACTGACGCGTGAGGGCCAGATCGGCGCGATCGGAGCCCTTCCCCTTGCCGTAGAGCGGGTCGCCCACGAGGGGATGGTTGATATGGCGCATGTGCACGCGGATCTGATGCGTCCTGCCGGTGTAGAGATGGCATTCCACAAGCGTGTAACCATCGTCGAAGCGCCCGGCCTCGAAGCGCTCGAGCACGCGGAAGGTGGTGATGGCCTGGCGCGCGAAGGGGTCGTCCGAGACGGCCATCTTCACACGGTCGCGCGTTGAGCGCGCGATACCCGTGTTGATCGTCCCCTCGTCGTGCGCGATGTAGCCGTGGACGAGCGCGATGTAGCGCCGGTCGAGCGTGCGCAGGCGGATGAGGTCCTGGAGTGCGCGCTGGGTCTCGTCGTCCTTCGCCGCGAGCATGAGCCCCGTCGTATCGCGGTCGAGGCGGTGCACGATGCCGGGTCGGTCCTCGCCCTGGAGCGTGCCCAGGTGCTCGAGGCCGCAGTGGTAGACGAGGGCGTTGGCGAGCGTGCCGTCCGCGTGCCCGTGGGCGGGGTGGCACACGAGCCCGCGCTGCTTGGAGAGGACGATGAGGTAGTCGTCCTCGTAGCGGATGTCGAGCGGGATGGCCTGGGGGATGACGGCGCCCGGCTCGCGCTCCTCCGGCAGCTCGACGGAGATGCGGTCGCCCGCGGCGACGGTGTATTTCTTGGAGGTGCAGGTCTCGCCGTTGACGTCGACCGCGCCGGCATCGATGAGCCGTGCGCAAGCCGAGCGCGAGGGCGCATGCTCCTGCGCGCCCAAAAACGCATCGAGGCGCTGGCCAGCGGCGTGCTCATCGACGAGGATATGCAGGTCACCGGCCATCTGAGCGCTCCTTCTCGTTTGCCGGCGAGAGGAAGATGAAGCCGATGAGCGCGATCACGACGCCCACGGTGACGCCGATGTCGGCGATGTTGAAGCTCGGGAACGACATGAAACGCGTCGTGATGAAATCGGTCACGTAACCGAGCGCCACGCGGTCGATAGCGTTGCCGATAGCGCCGCCGCACACCATGCCGAGTCCCACGACCTCGAGTCGCGAGACGCGTGGCGCGCGCACGAGGTACACGACGGACGCCGCGACCATGACCACCGCGAGCAGGACGAACACGAAGCCGAAGCCCTCGCCCAGGCCGAACGCCGCCCCGCGGTTCTCCACGTACTCGAAGCCGACCACCCCGGGCAGCACCTCGACGGGAAAGCCCCCCTGCGCCTGCGTGGCGCGCACGAGCGCCTTCGAGACCTGGTCGGCGATGACGAAGGCCGCCGCAAGCGCGCCGAGCACCCCCAGCCGCCACGCAAGCGACGGCTGGAAGTGCCTCGTTCCGGTGGTATCGGTGCGCGCAGCCACGGCTAGGCCTCGAGCGCCTCGGCGCAGCGGGCGCAGATGTGCGCGTGCCCGCCGTGCTCGCCCGTGCTCTCGCGGTAGTTCCAGCAGCGGTCGCAGCGCTCGCCGCGCGCGGGCTCGACCTCGGCCGCGAACTCCTCGCCGCTCTCGAGCTCGACCTCGGAGACGATGAAGAACTCGGCGAGGTCGCAGGCCATATCGCCGGTGAGCAGCGCGTATGCCTCGGCCGGAGCCCAGGCGCGCACGCGCACCTCCTGGCTCTTGGTGAACGTGCCCTCAGCGCGGGCGTCCTCGATCGCCTTCGTCACCACGCCACGGAGCTCCATGGCGGCATCGAGCACCTCGCCGTAGCGGTTCGCCTCGTCGAGCGCGATGGGTGCCTCGTACCATTCGAGGAGTGCGGCGTAGGTCTGGCCGTCGCGGCACCCCGCGGGGGCGTAGGCCATGACCTCGTCACAGGTGAAGGAGAGGATGGGCTGCAGATCGCGCAGGAGCATGGACAGGAGCTCGGCGAGCACGGTCTGGGCGCTCCGGCGCGCGAGCGAGCCCGGGCGCTCGCAGTACAGGCGGTCCTTCAGGGCGTCGAGGTAGACGTTCGAGAGCTCCGTGACCACGAAGTCGTAGAGCGTGCGGTAGGCGCGGTTGAACTCATAGCCGCGGTACGCGTCGTCGACCTCGGCCTGGACCTGCGTGAGGCGCGCGACCATGAGCTTGTCGAGCGGCAGCAGCTCCTCGAACGGGACCCCGTCGCGCTCCGGGTCGAACTGCCCCTCGAGCTCGCCGAGCAGGAAGCGGAAGGTGTTGCGGAAGCGGCGGTACGCGTCCGAGGTGCGCGCGAGGATCTCGTGGTCGATGGCCACGTCCGAGGAGGTGTCCACGCTCGCAACCCACAGGCGGATGATGTCGGCGCCCATCTCGTCGCAGACCTTGTTGGGGTCGATCACGTTGCCGAGCGACTTCGACATCTTGCGACCCTGGCCGTCGAGGGTGAAGCCCTGCGAGACGACCGCCTTGTACGGGGCCACGCCGTTGGCGCCCACGCTCGTGAGCAGCGAGCTCTGGAACCAGCCGCGATGCTGGTCGGAGCCCTCGAGGTACATATCCGCCGGGTAGGCGAGCTCGGGGCGGTTCTCGCAGACCGCCTTCCACGAGACGCCGGAGTCCCACCACACGTCCAGGATGTCACGGTCGGCCTTGAGGTGGTGTCCGCCGCACTTCGGGCAGACGCAGGCCTCGCCCAGGTAGCTCTCGGGCGCGTCGGTGAACCAGGCGTCGGAGCCCTTCTCCTTGAAGAGCGCGATGACGGCGTCGAGCGTCGCGTCGTTCATGACCTTCTCGCCGCAATCCGCGCAGGTGAAGCTCGGGATGGGCACGCCCCAGTTGCGCTGGCGCGAGATGCACCAGTCGGGGCGCTGCTCCACCATGGCGCCGATGCGGTTCTTCGCATGGTCGGGGTACCACGCCACGTGGTTCAGCACCTGGTCGAGCGCCTGCTCGCGCAGACCCGTCTCGTCCATGGAGACGAACCACTGGTCCGTCGCGCGGAAGATGGTCGGGTTCTTGCAGCGCCAGCAGTGCGGGTAGCTGTGGTTGATCTTCTTCTCGGCGAGCAGCGTGCCGCGCTCGGCGAGGAACTCGATGATCTTGGGATTCGCCTCGTCGGTGTCCATGCCGCTGAAGGGACCGCCCGTGCCGTAGCCCTCGCCCACGTAGAAGCGGCCGTCGTCATCGACGGGCATGATGATGGGCAGGTTGCAGCGCATGCCGGTGTAGTAGTCATCGACGCCGTGGCCGGGCGCGGTGTGGACGCAGCCCGTGCCGTCCTCGAGCGTGACGTAGTCCGCCGTGACAACCGTGCCCGTGACGTCCTCGAAGATGGGGTGCTTGTACGTCGTGCCCACAAGGTCAGCGCCCTGTGCGACCCAGGGCTCCGCGGCGCCGGCGGGCGTGAAGAGGCGAGCATCCTCGAGATGCGCGACCTCGTGGAAAACCTTCTCCCAGAGCGCCTTGGCCATGATGCCCAGGCGGCCGCCGGCCTCCACGGCGACGTAGTCCGCCTCGGGCGAGAGCGCCACGCCAGAGTTCGCAGGGAGCGTCCAGGGGGTCGTCGTCCAGATGACCACGTCGACGGGCAGCCCGCTCGCCGCGAGCGCCTCGGGCGCGTCGATGAGCTCGAAGCGCACGAAGACCGACGGGCTCACCTCGTCGGCGTACTCGATCTCGGCCTCGGCGAGCGCGGTGTGGCAGTGCTTGCACCAGTGCACCGGCTTGCGGCCGCGGTAGATCATGCCCTTGTCGAACATGGCCTTGAAGACCTCGATGTCCGCCGCGTCATGCTCGTGGTAGAGCGTGAGGTACGGGTGGTCCCAGTCGCCGAGCACGCCCAGGCGGCGGAAGCCGGCCTTCTGCAGCTCGATGTTCTCGACGGCGAACTCGTGGCACATCTCGCGGATCTTGGCCGTGGGCGTGGCATTGAACTTCGCCGTGCCGAGCTTCTCCTCGACCTTGTGCTCGATGGGCTGGCCATGGCAATCCCAGCCGGGCACGTACGGCGTCTGCTCGCCCTGCATGGCATGGTAGCGCATGATCATGTCTTTGGAGATCTTGTTCATGGCGTGGCCGATGTGGATGGGGCCATTCGCATACGGGGGGCCGTCGTGCAGGACGAACTTCTTATGCCCCTCGTTCTTCTTCATGAGCTGCTCGTAGACATGGTTCTCGTTCCACGCGGCCAGGCGAGCCGGCTCGGACTTCGCGAGCCCGGCGCGCATGGGGAACCCGGTCTTGGGCAGGTTCATGGTCTCCTGGTAGATGCTCTTCTCTTTCGCCACGGGATACCCTCCCCCTTCTCGTCCGCCAGGACGACCTTGGCGAGGCGCCCTGGCTCTGGGCGCCTAAGAAAAAAAGCGCCCGTCCCTGCAAGCTGGGACGAAGCGCCGTGATGCGCGGGCAGACGCGCCGCGCGAGCTCCTCGCTATACCACCCAGCTTAGGTGCCCCGCGGCCTTCCGGCAGCCTGCACCTGTACTCGGCCGACCACATGACGGCGGTCGTCCCGGCGACGCCTACTGAAAGGGGTTGGTTGGGGACGTGTTCTCATCAACCCATCCGCCGAACCCCTCCGTTCGGGCCGCAGCTCCGGGGTGATATTCACGCGGGCGCGCCGGCGAACCTTCCAGCACGGAGGCGGCAGCACGCCGAACCCGTGGCTCGCTCTCTCATCGGCGCGGAGACCGGCTACTCGTCCCCATCACAGCCATTGCGCGGTATTGTAGCACGTTGCTCGCGGAGCGCGTGCGACAAAGGGTTTAGACACACGGGCACACGAACGGCACCGAGCCGCCCGCGCGGGCGCACCCGCGGCACGCGCGAGCCCTTGTCCGCACCCGCCGCATGGCGCGCCGCGACTCTGGGCATACGGTTAGTAGCGCGGCGTTCCGTGCCGCGCACCAGATGAAAGGACACCCATGCATATCGTTGCCATCGCGGGATCGCTTCGCACGGGAAGCCTCAACCGCCAGCTCGCCGAGGAAGCCCAGCGTATCGTCGCCGAACTCGAGCCCGACGCCCGCTTCACCATCCTCGACTGGTCGGACGTGCCGATCTTCAACCAGGACATCGAGCACCCCGCGCCCGAGGCCGTGGCGCGCGTGCGCGCGGAGGTGCTCGCCGCCGACGGCGTCTGGTTCTTCACACCCGAGTACAACCACTTCTTCCCCGGTCCGCTCAAGAACCTGCTCGACTGGCTCTCGCGCCCAGTCGGTCCCAAGCAGGGGCAGGTGCTCGATAGCAAGCCCGCCGCGGTGAGCGGCATCTCGGCGGGCGGCACCGGTACCGCCGTGGCGCAGGATCACCTCGTGACACTCATTTCCTTCCTCAACATGCGCGTCATGAACAAGCCGCGCCTCACCGTGCCGAACGGCTTCACCAAGGTGCACGACGGCGTCCTCGAGCTCGGCGACTCCCTACCCTACCTCGAGCGGCAGGCGCAGGCGTTCATCGAGTTCATCCGCTAGATGGGAAGGCCGCGGGGACGATGGCGCCACCGCGGCCTTCGACTGGCTCACGAGCAGGAGAGGTGCACGGCGAAGCCCGCGATGTCCTCGTTGAAGTAGACGAGCTTCGTGGAGCCGTCCGGGTTGAGGGCGCGCAAGTCCTCGTTGATCGTGAGCCCGCGGGAGCGGAAGTACGCCTCGGCGGCGGGCACATTGTTCACCGCCAGCCCGATATGGCCCTTCTCACCGCGCCCGCATCCCTTCATGACCTCGATGAGCGTGTCGTTGAAGATGGAGATGGGCGTGTCGTGCCGCTCCAAGCCGAAGAGAGCCTCGATGAGCGCCGCCGTGCGCTCGGCCTCCGCAGCATCCGCGGCGTTGATGCCGATGTGCGCGATATGCATATCGAACGCCTCGACGGGGTTGACCTGATCTTCCGCCATGCAAAACCTCCCCTGTTCACGTGATGCCCTGCTCAGCGCCCCTCGCCCAGCAAACGGGCATCGACCTCGTCCGGTGCGTACACGGGCACGCCGTGCTCCTTGAGGAGCGCGGTGAACACGCCATCACCGGGAACGAGCTTTCCGGTAAACGAACCATCGTAGATGAGCCCCGCCCCGCACGATGGGCTGCGCGGCTGGAGCACCGCGGCATCGATACCGCCGGCCGCCTCGATGCGCGCGAGCTCGGCCGCGGCACCCGAGCGGAACGCGGCGTCCACGCTCGCGCCGAATTCGTCCACGACCCTGCCAGCAGAGATCTCAGAGCGCGGGCGCGGCACGGGCAGGCCGCCCGCGACCTCGGGGCACACCGGGACGACCGTGCACCCCTGCGCGTGGAGCGCCTCGATGAGCGCAACGTCACGGTTGCTCCCGCCATTGTACTTGCAGCGCTCGCCCAGAAGGCAGGCGCTCACCGCGACCCGCATGGTTCGGCCAAACGAAACGCAGAGGCGCGCTCTACGCGTTGAGCTTCTCGCCGCACGACATGCAGAAGGCGTCGCCGGGGTTCACCGGGGCACCGCACTTCGGGCACACGGGACCGGTGGGAGCTGCGGGGGCGGGAGCTGCGGGCGCAGGCGCCTGCGCGCCCGATGCCGCCATGATCTCGGCCATGGACTTGCCGCAGCCGGCGCAGAACATGTCGGACGCGCTGATGCGCGTATGGCAGAACGGGCACACGACGACGGTCGCGGCCTGCTGCGAGGCGGCGTTCTGGCGCTCGATCTCGTCGAGCTGCGCCTGGAGGGACGCGCGCTCAGCGTCGATCTGCGCGATGCCGTCGAAGAGCTGCTCGCGCCCGGTGCGGAACGCGGGGTCATCCTTCGTGGCCTCGTAGAGGCTCGCACCGAGCTGCGCGGCGAGCTGCTGGCGGCGCTTCATGGCGTCATTCATCTGGTTCTTGATCTTGAGGGTCTCGACGCCGCGGTTTGCCCCCGCGACGCCGCGATTCAGCGAAGCCTGAACATCATCGAGAAAGCCCATCGTTCCACCTTTTCGAATGCGTGCGAACAGTACCGGCCGTGCGGCGCGCGCCGTGCGGACACCCCGAATATACCACCTGATACGGAGAAACTCGATGGCGGCCGCACCGAGTTTCCCATTCCGTAGCGTACGGCGGATACCCCACGTGCAGAAGCGCCGCCCGCGGAAAACGCCGCCGGCGTCACGACTCCTTGATGCGCAGGTAGATCGCGCGGGCTCCCGCGGTGTTCGCGCGCTCGTCGAACTCGTAGACGCCCATCGACTTCAGGAAGGGACTGAGCTTGCGGTACCCGTAGTTGCGCACGTCGAAGTCGGATAGGCGCTTGGGCAGCTCGCTGCCCACGGTGCCCAGGAACACCCAGCCCTCCTCGTCGGAGAACTGGTCGATGATGGCGTCGACGGCGGAGCGGATGCGCTTCATATGGCGACGGCGCGTAGTGCGCGAAAGCTCGCTGAACTCCACATCGCCGCGCTCGGGCGCCGACGCGGCGTCCCCCTGTTCACCGCCGCGGTCACCCGGGGTGCGGCGGGCGCGCGCAGAGGCCTCGGGGGCGTGCTCGGCGCTCGCGGCGACGGCCTCCTTCGCCTTCGTGGGGCTGCCCGCGCGCTTGGATGCTTGAGCGGGCTTCTCGGCCTTCTCTTGCTTGTCGGCCTTGTCGGCCTTCTTCGCGGGCGTCCGCTCCTTCTGGGCGCGCTTGCGCGCGGGTGCGTCGGCTGCATCGTCCTCGGCGTCTGCGTCATCGTCTTCCGCGCGGCGCGCCGCGAAGAGCAGGTCGAGGTACTTGAACTGGTTGCAGGCCGAGATGAACGGCTCGGGGGTCTTCTGCTCGCCCATGCCGATGACCTGCATGCCGCTCTCGCGCAGGCGGGCGGCGAGCCGCGTGAAGTCGGAGTCGGAGCTCACGATGGCGAAGCCGTCGACGTTGCCCGAGTAAAGGATGTCCATCGCGTCGATGATCATCGCCGAATCCGTCGAGCTCTTGCCGTACGTGTAGCTGTACTGCTGCATGGGGATGATCGAGTTGTCGAGCAGGCAGCCCTTCCACGAGGCGAGCCGCTGGCTCGTCCAGTCCCCGTAGATGCGCTTGTACGTGGCGATTCCGGAGTTCGCCACCTCGTCGAGGATGATCTTGATGTACTTCGGCGCGATGTTATCCGCGTCGATGAGAATCGCGAAGCGCAGGTCGCGTTGGGTATCGGTTGCCATGGGTGCCTTTCTGGTCAGGGTTTCGGGCATGCGCCCGCTAATTTATGATACCCAGAACAGGAAGGCATGCTGTCCGAGCTGCCTGTACTCGCAGGGCGAACGCAGCTTGGGCAGCATGCCCTCATTCGAACGCATGGTTCGACAAGCGAAACGCTCAGCCTATGTTCGGCCTACGAATCACTCCGGGCCGCCAGACCGGCTTCACCTGGGTCGACAGCAATGTCCATCACCGTGTTGCCCCCGGCATCCTTCACTTTGTAACCCGGATACACAGCGGGATCATATGACGACCAGACGCAGGGGCCGTAGCCGTCGCCGCTCCCGTACCCGTCCTCGAACGTCGCCTGGACGTTATCCGTGGCAAGAATCTCGTCGTAGCTCATGGCATCATTGAGCGCGTCGGCACCGTACCCCGAGACGATGTTCGCCGAGCCGTCATCATCGAACTCAAACAGCTGGAACAGCGACTCTCCGTTGAGACTGAGCTCAACGTACCAGCGGCCTTCAAGCTCGCCCGATGCCGCGCCCTCCGGGAATTGAATGCGCATCGAAAGGCCGTCAACCGGCTGGCCGCTGCTCCCGTCCACGATGTCCGCGACCTTCCAGATCGTACCCAGCTCGTCAAGCGTCGGCGTTTCCGGGCTGTTACCAAGCCTTCCCGATTACCTCGCATCGTCCAGATCGATATGTACTTTCATCACGACGATACCATCCGAGTCGATGACCTCGAACCGGCCATCTCCCGTCGAGCGCCACGTGCAGGGGCCGTAGCCGCCGTGTTCGTCATCGTAATCCCCGCCCTCTAGCGTCATCTCGATATCCAGAGAATCGCTTGCCAAGATCTCGTCATAGGTGAGGCCTCGGTCGATGACGCCTCCGCCTGATCCGCTCACCCATCTCGCCCTGCCATCTTCATCGAATTCCCGAATCACGAACTCAATTGTGCTCTTGCCCCCCTGCGCCACCCGCAACCTCAGACTCGAAATACCAGCGACCTTCGACCTCACCCGCGGCAGCACCAGCAGGAAACTGGACGCGTATATTGGAATGATGTTGCGGCCAAGCGACGAATCTGTCATCGAGCGCTTCGAGATTCTCGACCTTCCAGATCGTTCCTTGATCGTTCGAGCCATCCTCGCGCAGCACGCCTTCGTACAAGGGTATGAACGTTCTTCCCGCATCCCCCAAGTCGCCAAGCTGGATAATCGTCTCACCATCGTCACCGTCGAGGATCCTATAGCTGAAACCATACGCCATGACATCGTTGAACGTGAACGTACCGTTCGGAAGCGTAGCTGTGGCGGCGGTATTGCCCGACCAGAGCGAAACGAATGCTGAAGCCGCAACGACCAGCACAAGCACAATGCCTCCGATAACAAGGGGGGGACGGAGTCGGCGCGGAAGAGACGCCTCCGAACCGACAGTCGATGCAGCCCGCGGGCGCTCTGAAATACCCTGCCTCGTTTGCGAAGCTGCTTCCGAAGCAAGCTGAGCACCGCACTCTGGGCAGAACCTTGAATCCTCTGGCAGCTTTGCACCACATGTACGGCAAAACATAGTGGCTCCCCCTCATACAAACCAACCAACGCTTTTCACCTATCATGCAGCGTGCCAGCGCGATGTATCAACCTTGTCCGCCTAGACCCCCTGCTGATTGTATCCGTCTGACGCGGTTTTACAGAATGCCCGGCCGAGGCAGGGCATTCGAGGATTATCCGAACACAGACGGATATATCGACGGGGGCGGGAGCGGAAGAGCCTTACGCCGCGGGTTTCGGCGACATGAGCAGGTTCTCCCGCTTCGAGAGCGTCACGGACTCGTCGCCCATGATGGTCTCCTTCTTACTATCAGTGACCCGTGCTCACAGATGCGTTCATAATCCACTCCCCATCCTCATCGCGAATCTCGTAGTCACCGGCGTTGCCTTCATCCCAGGTGCATGAGCCGTAGCCGCCGTTTCCGTAGCCGTCGTCCAACGTCGCCTGGACATCCATCGTGCGCATGATCTCGTCATAGTCCATGGCGTCATCTATCACGCCGGTACCCGTGCCGAGTACCCAATGAACGGATCCGTCGGCGTCGAATTCGCGCAGGGCGAACACGGTTTCGCCATCCCGCTCTACCTCAACGTACCAACGTCCCTCGAGCTCTCCCGAAGACGCTCCCTCCGGGAATTGCAGGCGGACGACGGTCGAATCCGGCTGCCCGTCCGCATCCACAAGGTTCGCGACCTTCCAGATTTTGCCGAGCTCGTTCGAGCCGTCCTCCTCAAGTGTTCCCGTGAACATCGTGGGATAGGAGCCTGAGGTCTCGTCATACGTGAGCAGCTCGATAACCTGGTCGCCGCCCTCTTGCTCGATGCGGTAGTTGAAGCCGAACGCGTTATCTTGGAAGGTGAAGAAGCCGTTCGGGAGCCTCCCATCGCGGCCGAGCACGCCCGTCGCGAAGAGGACGGCCACCACGATGGCAGCCACCGCCACCACGGCGATGCCGCCGATGATGAGCGGCTTGCGCGAGCGCTTCGGCGCGGGCTGCGCAGTCGCGGATGCCGGGTTGGGCGCGGCCCCGGTGCCAGCCAGTTCGGGCACCGGCCCCGCGCTTGGGGTGGACGCCGCCGCGACCGGCTCAGCTTCGGGCTGCTCAGGCTTCGGCGCGCCCGCCACCTCGGCGCCGCACCCCGGGCAGAACCTCGACCCTTCAGGTAGCTCCCTGCCGCACTTGGAACAGAACATGGCGACCTCCCATCTCGAGCCTTCGCTCCCTCCATGATGGAAGCGCGCAGCGCCCATCGCAAGCGCACGCGACAGGAATTAACGAACGTCCCTCTCGTCGACGTCTACCCGGTCCGTGACGTGATCGTCTCGCTCGTCTCGGCGCTCCTCGACAGAATCGGGAACACCGTGATCGATACGACCACGGCCAAACGCAACAGCGACGACACGACCCCCAACAAGGACGCCTAACGCGCCCCTCAACCCCAATATATCCCGTCACCCCGCCTCTGCATGCCGCCAAAGCCGACGGGAGATAACGCTTTGCCCCGCCCCCAGGCATATCCGTCTGGCGCAGTTCCGCAGAAAAGCCCGCCAAAGGCGGGCTTTTCGAGGACTGTCTGAGCACAGACGGATATGCCTGGGGGCGGGGCGTATGCGCGCTCTTACTCCGCCGGCTTCGGCGGCATGAGCGGGTTCTCCCGCTTCAGGAGCGTCATGAACTCCTGGCCGGTGATCGTCTCCTTCTTATACAGGTAGCGCGCGAGCTCATGCAGCTTGAACTTGTTCTCCTTCAAGATCTGCAGCGCGCGGGCATGCGCCTCCTCGATGAGCTTGCGCACATCCTCGTCGACCCGCTCGGCGGTACCCGGGGCGCAGGTGAGCGACGTATCCTGCGAGAGGTAGGCGTTCTGCACCGTGCCCAGCGCCATCATGCCGAACTCCGAGGACATGCCGAAGCGCGTGATCATGTTGCGCGCGAGCTTCGTGGCCTGCTCGATGTCGTTGGCGGCACCGGTGGTCATCTCGTTGAAGATGAGCTCCTCGGCCGCACGGCCGCCGCAGTACACGGCGAGCTTGTCGAGCGCCTCCTGGCGCGTGGTGAGGAACTTCTCGTCCTCCTCCACCTGCATGGTGTAGCCGAGCGCACCGGAGGTGCGGGGCACGATAGTGATCTTCGTGACCGGCGCGCCCTCCTTCATGCTCGCCGCGACGATGGCGTGGCCGATCTCGTGGTAGGACACGACCTGCTTCTCGTGGTCGGAAAGCACGGTGGACTTGCGCTGCTGGCCGGCGATGACGACCTCAACCGATTCCTCGAAGTCCTCCTGCGTGGCGCGGGTACGGCCCTGGCGCACGGCGCGGAGCGCGCCTTCATTGATGATGTTCGCCAGGTCGGCGCCCGAGGCGCCCGGCGTGGCGCGCGCGATGGCGGTGAGGTCGATGGGCGGCTGGATCTTCACGTCCTTGGCATGGAGCTCCAGGATGGCCTTGCGGCCGGCGAGGTCCGGCAGCTCGACGGGGATGCGCCGATCGAAGCGGCCGGGGCGCAGGAGCGCCGGGTCGAGCGAATCGGGGCGGTTCGTGGCGGCGAGCACCACGATGCCCTTGTGGTTGTCGAAGCCGTCCATCTCCGTGAGAAGCTGGTTCAGCGTCTGCTCGCGCTCGTCGTTCGTGGAAAGCCCCTGGTCGCGGCGCTTACCCACGGCGTCGATCTCGTCGATGAACACGATGCAGGGCGCCTTCTCGTTCGCCTGCTTGAAGAGGTCGCGCACCTTCGCGGCGCCGCGGCCCACGAACATCTCGACGAACTCGGAACCCGAGATGCTGAAGAACGGCACGCCCGCCTCGCCGGCGACCGCCTTGGCGAGCAGCGTCTTACCGGTGCCCGGAGGGCCCACGAGCAAGGCGCCGCGCGGCAGGCGCGCGCCGATGTCCTCGTAGCGCTTGGGGTTCTCGAGGAAGTCCACGACCTCCTTGAGCGATTCCTTGGCCTCCTCCTGGCCGGCGACGTCCTTGAAGGTCACGCCGACGTCCTTGGAGGCGACGATGCGAGCGCCGCTCTTACCGAGCCCGCCGCCCATGCCTCCGCCGAAGCCGCCGCTGCCGAAGTTCATGCTCGGGCCGTCATCGCCCATGGCCTTCTTCATGCGGCGGTTGAGCCACCAGCCGATGCCGAAGAAGATGAGGAGCGGCACGCCGAGCGTGAGCAGGTAATACGTCCAGATGCTCGAGTCGGTGTTGGGGATGATGACATCGAGCGAGGCGCCCGCGTCCATGATGCGGTCGGTGAGGCCCGAGTCGTTCGGCATCACCGTGCACTGGTACGCGACGCTCCCGTCGCCGCCCTTCATGGTGTAGAGCGCCGTGTAGTCGCCCTCCGTGTACTGGACCGCATCGACCTTCTTGGCCTCGAGGTCGTTCAGGAACTGGCTGTAATCCACGTCCTCGATCTGCACCTGGCGCGCCATGTTCGGGAACAGCAGCGTGTTCAGCACGAGGTACACCACGAGCGCGATCAGGACGTAGAGGATCATGTTCCGTCTACGTTTATGGTCATCCATCTCCATGGGTGAAACTCCATCCATCCGACTTGCAGTGATAGTAAGATACCCAACGGTACCACCGCTAATCAAAAAAGTTTACCGCACCGGGAGGGGGCACGGTCCATGCTGAGACGCAAGCAGGCGCACACCGCCGCAGCATCGCTCGACGTGACGGAGGGCGTCATCTGGCAGCAGCTCCTGCTGCTGTGCGTCCCCATCTTCCTGAGCTCCTTCTTCCAGCAGGCGCATGCCCTCATCAACACGTTCATCTTGGGGCAGTTCGGCGGGAAGCTCGCGCTTGGCGGCGTACAGGCGTGCGCCTCGCTCTTCGAGCTCGCCATCGGCTTCTCGGTGGGCGTGGGCGCCGGGTGCGCCGTCATCTCCGGGCAGTTCTTCGGCAGCCGCGACGACGAGCGGCTCTCGCGCTCCATCCACACCGCCATGACCCTCGCGCTCGCGGGCGGGCTCGCCATCTCGGTCGCCGGCGTGGCCTTCACGCCCCACATCCTCGCCGCCATGGGCACGCCCGCCGACCTCATGCCCGAGGCCGTGCCCTATGCCCGCTGCTACGCCGCCGCCATGGTGTGCTCGCTCGTGCTCAACATGGGCTCGGCGCTGCTGCGCTCCGTGGGCGACACGCGCACCCCGGCGATGATCATCGCGAGCGGCTGCGTCATCAACGCCGCGCTCGACATTCTCTTCGTGGCGGTGCTCCATCTGGAGGCGCTCGGATGCGGCCTCGCAACCGCCCTCACGCTCACGGTGAACGCGGCCTTCATGACGCGCCGGCTCATGCGCGCCCAGGGCGCGTGGCGGCTCGACCTGCGGCGCTTGAGGATCGACGGCCGCATCTGCCGCAGCATGCTCGCCACGGGGCTCCCGCTCGGCATCCAGTCCTCGGTCTACTCGTTCTCGAACATCATCCTGCAGTCGACCGTGAACACGTTCGGCACCGATGCCGTCACCGGCTGGGGGCTCTCGAGCCGCCTCGACGCCATCGTGTGGATGGTCACCGAAGCGCTCGGGGTCTCGGTGACGACGTTCGCCGCGCAGAACTTCGGCGCGCGCAACTACGAGCGCATGCGGCGCGGCTACCATACCTCGCTCGCCATCACGGTCGCACTCGTGGGAAGCCTCTCGGCGCTCCTCGTCGCCTTCGTGGGGCCGCTATCGCGCATCTTCATCGACGACCCGGCCGTGACCGCCTACACCACGACGATGATCCACTTCATCGCGCCGTTCTACCTGTTCTATTCCATCGTAGACAACACCTCGGGCGCGATCCGCGGGTCGGGCGAGAGCCTGCGACCGATGCTGCTCACGATCCTCGGCACCGTGGTCTTCCGCCTCATCTGGCTGCTCGCCGTGGTTCCGCTCCACCACAGCATCGAGACCATGCTCATGGTGTACCCGGTGACGTGGATCCTCACCGCGATCCTGTTCGTCGCCTACCATCACTGGGGCGGATGGCTGCACCTCGCCGAGAAGCGCGCGGAGCGGCGCGAGCTCGCGATCTAGCGCAGGCGGCGCCGGGAAGATAATACGAGAGGCACGACGCAGGGTGGGTCGCTCACGCGAGCCCCGCCGTTACGCATAGCGTCCGTGCTGGTAGTGGTAGCTGTTCGTCGCGTGGGGGCAGAGCTGCCAGAACGCCACGGCCGACGCCGCGGCCACGTTGAGCGAATCCACGCCGCGCGCCATGGGAATGCGGATCGTGAGGTCGCAGCCCTCGATCGTGCGCGCGGAGAGGCCGTCGCCCTCCGTGCCCATGAAGAGCGCGAGGCGGTCGATCTCGACGAGCGACGGGTCATCAAGCGAGCGCGAGTCGTCGGCGAGCGCCATCGCCGCGCAGGAGAACCCCGCCTCATGCAGCACCGAAAGGCCGTCGGCCGGCCACGCGCGCGCCGTGGTGCCCAGGCGCGTCCACGGGACCTGGAAGACCGTCCCCATGGAGACGCGCACCGCACGGCGGTACAGGGGGTCGCAGCACGTGGGGCTCACGAGGATGCCGTCGACGTTGAGCGCCGCCGCGCTGCGGAAGATCGCGCCCACGTTCGTGTGGTCGACGATGCCCTCGAGCACGCAGACGCGCACCGGGCGGCCATCCGCGCGCGCGACGAGCCCGTCCAGGAAGGCGCGCGCATCCGGCATAGCCGGGCGGCGGAACGCCGCGAGCGCGCCCCGTGTCACGTTGAACCCGGTGAGCTCCTCCATGAGCTCCATGGGTGCGATGAAGGCCGGCACGTCGAGGCCGGGGCACTCCACCTCGAGGTCGTGGAAGACCGGCGTGAACTGCTCGAGCCAGCGCTCCCCCATGAGGAAGCTCACCGGCTCGAGCCCGGCGGCGAGCGCGCGCTCGATCACCTTGGCGCTCTCGGCGATGAAGATGCCCTTCTCGGGCTCGAGGACGCTTCTGAGCTGCCGTTCGGTGAGGCGCGCGTACGCGTCGAGACGCGAATCTCCGAGGTCTGCGATGTATTGAACCTGAACCATGCCACTCCCCATGTAAAATTACCCCAGGGGTTATTTTACATGCCCTGCTCGTAGGTCACGAAGTCGTACGCCATACCCGCGTCGCCCTCGCCCGGCTCCACCACATGGCCGCCGTCCGTTGCGGCGATGTGCCAGGCCGGGTCCTCGTCGAGGTTCGGGAAGAACGCGTCCGCGGGGCGCGTGCAGCGGTTCTTGGTCACCACGACCGCGCAGCACAGGGGCAGCAGCTGCCGGTACACCTCGGCGCCGCCGATGACCCAGGCCTCGTCCTCCCCCGCCACGGCAGCGAGCGCCTCGTCAACGGAATGCACGACCTCGACGCCTTCGCGCGCGAACGCCGCATCCCGCGTGAGCACGATATTGCGGCGGTCCTTGAGCGGCTTGCCCCCGGGGAAGCTCTCCAGGGTCTTGCGACCCATGATGACCGCGTGCCCCGAGGTGCAGCGCACGAAATGCCGCATGTCCGCGCGGTTCGTGACGAGCATGTCCCCGTCGCGGCCGATGCCCCAGTCGTCGCACACCGCGACGATGGCCTTCAATCTACACTGCAATGGGGATTCCCTTCACCTGCGGTCCGGTCTGATAATCCTCGACGATGAGGTCGTCGGTCGTGAAATCGTAGAAGTTCTTGACCGCGGGGTTGAGCGACACCTTCGGCGCGGGGTACTGCGGGCGCTGGATGAGCTCGCGCACGATGTCCACGTGACGGTCGTAGATGTGCGCGTCCACGATGACGTGCAGAAGCTCGCCCGCCACCATGTCCACGCACTGCGCGACCATCATGAGCAGGATCGCGTACTGGCACACGTTCCAGTTGTTAGCCGCGAGGATGTCCTGGCTGCGCTGCATGAGGCACATGTTGAGCGTGGGGCGCTCGTCGCCCGCGCCCTGCGTGACGTTGTAGGTGACGCTATACGCGCAGGGGTAGAGGTGCATCTCGGAAAGGTCGGCGAAGGTGTACATGTTCGTCATGATGCGCCGCGAGAACGGGGTATGCGTGAGGTCGTAGAGCACGCGGTCCATCTGGTCGAAGTCGCCCTCGGGGTAGTGCGACTTCTGGGCGATCTGGTAGCCGTAGGCCTTGCCGATGGAGCCCGTCTCGTCCGCCCACTCGTCCCAGATATGGGAGTGCAGGTCGTGGATGTTGTTCGATTTGCGCTGGTAGATCCAGAGGATCTCGTCCATGGCCGATTTCAGTGCCGTACGGCGCAGCGTGAGCGCCGGGAACTCCTCGCGCAGGTCGTAGCGAGCGGTCACGCCGAAGTTCTTGATGGTGTAGGCGGGCGTGCCGTCCTCCCAGCGCGGGCGCACCTTCTCGCCCTCGGTCGTGGTGCCGTGCTCGAGAATGTCCGTGCACATCTTCACGAACAGCTGGTCCGCCTTGCTCATGGCGCCTCCCCATCCCACCGAATGCTTGCGGAACCCATTCTAAAGCAAGGCGACGCGTTGCGCGCGAACGCTCGCCAGGCGCACACAATGGCGTGCCGCGGCCGCGCAACCATGTTCGAGCCCCGAATCTGTGTGGGATTCCAAGCAGCCGAAGTAGAGCCGCATGTTAGGTGAACGCGAACTGGGGTTTTGTCCTCAGATTCTGGCGGCTACTCGAGGTGTTCTCATTTCCACACAGTATCGAGGCTCGAACCTATCTGAAGCCCAGTCGCAAGCACGAAACAGGGCGCCACCGGACGGCCTCCCGCCCGATGACGCCCCGAAAACGCTCCCCTTGGCACACGAAAACCTCGCGCGCACTCGTTACGCCGGCGCGAGGCCGTCCTCTCCCTCGTCGACGGGAGCCTCGTCCCGTCCGAACCCCACGATGACATCGATGAGCGGCGACGAGATGAACACCGTCACGAGCGAGAACGCGATCTTCGTCACGGGGATGTAGGACAGCGAGAGCAGAAGCACCGAAAGGTCGCTGAAGAGGTAGCAGCGCGCGAGCTTGAGCCCGGTGAGCTTATGGATGGAGAGCGCGAGCGCATCGTCGCCGCCGGCAGACGCATTGCTGCGCACCACAAGCCCGGCGCCCACGCCAATGAAGATGCCGCCCGCGATGGCCGCGAGCAGCGGATACGCTGAGAGGTCGGGGAACAGGTGCGGCAGGTGCTCCCACAGGGCATAGAAAAGCGCGAGCAGCACGCTCGCCACGGCCGACCAGCCCAGGAAGCCGGCGCCGAGCACGAAGAACCCGAGGATGTAGCAGACCGCGTCGAGCAGCGGCGAGGCGATGGAGGCATCGATACCGAACCAATGGTTGAGCAGGAGGATGCCGCCGAGCACGCCACCCTCGGTGATCCCCACCACCTGGTGGATGTTATGCATGCCAAAGGTGAGGATCGCGCAGCCGAGCGCGATGGTCGCGAAGCGCCGCAGCAGCTCGCGCGGGCTCGCCGTCGCCCGAAATTCCTTCAATTTCCGTTGTGCCGTCCTCAATACCCGGGAGAACATGGTTCTCACTCCATCAATCAATCGCTTCGTCCCTAACCGAGTGGATAGGGTAAACTCTGGTACGATACCAGGGTCAAGCGACCAACGTGGAGGCCTCATGGATTCACCGCGCATCAAGGACAGCTATACCATCAGCGAGGTCTCGCGGCTCTTCGGCATCGGCATCGATTCGCTGCGCTACTACGAGCGCCTCGGCATCCTCGCGCCGGCGCGGGCGGCGAACGGCTACCGCATCTACAGCCTCTCGGACATGTACAAGCTCGCCTGCATCAAGGAGCTCAGGAACCTCGGGCTCGGCATGGATGCGATCGGCGCATACCTCGACCGGCAGGACCTCGAGAGCACCGAGCGCCTGATCGCCGACGAGACGCGCCTCATCGAGCAGCAGATCGCGAGCCTTACGGAGCGCAAGGCGGCGCTTGCCGAGCGGCAGGCGCGCCTCGATGCCGCCCGCGACGCCGTGACCGGCGAGGTCACCGTCGAACACATGCCGCTCCGCCGTTGCGTGCAGCTCTCCGGCCGGCTCGAGCGCGACGAGGAGATGGACCTCTTCATCTCGCGCCTCCATCGCCGCTACGACGAGCAGCTGCCCCTGCTGGGCACAATGACGGTCGGCGCGTTCTTCGACCGCGACGCGCTTGCCGCCGGCCGCGCGGACGTGTTCGGATCCGTGTTCTTCGTCATCGACGACGCTCAAGTGCCCTGCGACTTCGAGCTGCCCGCCGGGCGCTACCTCACCTACCGCTATCGCGGCCCCTATGCGCAGGATGCCGTGGCGTTGCAGCGGCTCGCGGAAGCGCGCGGCACGGACGGCCTCTGCGCGGACGCCTCCCCCTTCGAGATCTACGAGATCGACAACCGCGACACCGTGCGCGAGGACGAGTTCCTCACGCGCGTCGAAATTCTTCAAGCAGCCGAATAGCCCGCAGAACGGCGCACACGATACGCACTAGGATGCGTCCAGTCCTTCGAGGGCGACGGTGAGCGCCGACTGCGCCCGGACGAGTCGCTCGGTATCCCAGGAGACGTTCTCCCAGGGGTCGTCGCTGTCGAGATCGATGGGTATCCAGACCCACTGGTCGACGTGCTCCACTCCCGGCGCGTTGGTGAGAAACGCGCGCAGCCCCCACTGGTAGGAATCATCCGGCGGCGAGTCCATCACCACGACCCACCACGTCTCCCCGTCTTGCATCCCCTCGCCGACCTCGACCTGCACGGCACGGGTCGGAGTGCCGAAGTAGATGTCCATCTCCTCGAGCAAGCCGTCATCCAAGGGCTCGCAGGACATGGACTGCATGATTGACGCATCGGGAGCAATGGGCGCAGATTGGCTGGATTGCTCGGAACTCACGCGCTCGGCCACATCGTCTGCCGCTTGCATCGCGGTCGAACCGAACGCGTCGGCGATGATGAACGAAGACATCTTGGGGAAGGAATGCACCACGCCATGCGACGCGGGCGCCGACGAGCAGCCTGCAAGGGCGAGCATCAAGAACAGAACGACGAGACCCTTCACCGCAATCCCTCCCTCAAGAACACATGGGAGATGCACCCAGCATAGTGCATCTCCCATGCGCGTCATATAGCAAATAGCTACCGAGAGGAAGGAACCCCTAGAACTTCTTGCCCTTCATCTGCTGCTCCATGGCGCGGAGCATGTCCATGTCCGCGTTCCCGGAGCCGCCGCCCATGCCGGCGAAGTGGCTGCCGCCACCGAAGCCGGGCATGGCGCCCATCCCGGGCATGCCGGGCATGCGCATCTTCTTGCCCTTCTTCCCCTTCTTGCCCTTCTTGCCGCCCTGGGCCTGCTGCGTCATCGCGCGCATCTTGCCCATCATCTTGTTCATCTCGCCCCACTGCTTCATGAGGTTGTTCACATCGGTGGGGGTGGTGCCGGAACCGCGCGCGATGCGGGCGCGGCGCTGGCCGTTGATGATCGAGGGCTTCAGGCGCTCCTTGGCGGTCATGGACTGGATCATGGCCTCGATCTTGTCGAGCATCGACTCGTCGAAGTTGCCGCCCATCTGGTTGAGCATGCGCTGGCCGCCGGGCAGCATGCCGATGAGCGACTTCATGCCGCCCATCTTCTTGAGCATGCGCATCTGGTCGAGGAGGTCGTTCATGGTGAGGCCGTCGCGCAGCATGCGCTCGGCGTCCTCGAGCTTCTGGGCGTCCGCGACCTCCTGCGCCTTCTCGATGATGCCCACCACGTCGCCCATGCCGAGGATGCGCTTGGCCATGCGGTCGGGGCTGAAGACCTCGAGCGAGTCGGGCTTCTCGCCCATCGACACGAACTTGATGGGCTTGCCGGTCACGGCGCGGACGGAGAGCGCGCCGCCGCCGCGGGCGTCGCCGTCGAGCTTGGAGATGATGACGCCGTCGAAATCCGTGCGCTCAGCAAAGGTCGAGACGACGTTCACGATATCCTGGCCGGTCATGGCATCGACGACCATGAGCACCTGGTCGGGTTTCACGGCGCGCTTGATGTCGACGGCCTCTTGCATCATCTGCTCGTCGATCTGCAGACGGCCGGCGGTGTCAACGATCACCACGTCGCGCATATGGTCGACCGCCTCGCGGATGGCTCCCTGGGCGATCTCGACCGGGTGCTGGCCATCGCCGCGGAACACCGGCACGCCGATCTCGCCACCGAGCGTGGCGAGCTGATCGGCTGCGGCGGGACGGTAGACGTCGCACGCCGCGAGGAGCGGGCTCTTACCCTGCTTCTTGAGCAGGTAGGCAAGCTTCACCGCCGCAGTGGTCTTACCAGAGCCCTGCAGACCCACGAGCATGATGACGTTGGGAATGCGGCTCGAGAGCACGAGCTTGCTCTCCGTGGAACCGAGAAGCTCGATGAGCTGGTCGAGCACGATGCGCACGACGTTTTGCGCCGGTGTGAGCGACTCGAGCACCTCAGCGGTGAGGCAGCGCTCCTTCGTGGCGGCGACGAAATCCTTCACGACCTTGAAGTTCACGTCCGCCTCGAGCAGCGCCATACGGATGTCGCGCATCGCGCTCGTGATATCGGCCTCGGTGAGCTTGCCCTTGCCGCGCAGGCGGTCGAAGGTGTCGTTCAGGCGGTCGGAGAGGTTGTTGAACATGAGGGCTCCTATCGTATGACACCCGACGTCCCGGCGTCCTGAACCGTCCCCTGCTCAAACAGTCCTCGCGCTGCGCGCTGCGGAACTCGCGATGGATGGTTCAGGACGCCGGTCCGCGACGGGAGATACGTACTCGCGGCGAATATGCAGATGCTAGTATTGTACCGCAGGGATGCTTCAAAAGGGGACGGGTACATAACGTTGCCTTTTGCGGTGTTTGGGGACAGGCTTCGGCATAGGAGCCATTAGTGGTTTCATTTTAGATTGGATTGGATAAGGGTTTTTATGGAGTAAAGATCGAAACTTTTACTGGGATAATGCTCATTCTGCCGTCTACCAACCTATAGCATCCGTTCACCGGTATTAATTTCAGCATAAGACATATAGCTCTAACTGGTATTAAGATTCAAGACAACGTATGCATACGAAACTAATTCAAGGAGGTCTTCAGACTCAAGGAGGCACATATGCCCTCAATCACACGCAGGTCGTTTATTGCAACGGGAACGGCGGGTATGGCTATGGCGCTCGCAGGTTGCTCGTCTGGCGCTGCGACAGGTTCGCAGGAGACTCCCTCAAGTAATGTAGCGGCAACTCAAATGATCGTTGTCGAAGGCTTTGATTGGGGCCCGAACGTTACAAAAACGGTGATCGACTTTGGCAGCGAAATCGATCCCGAGACTGTGGGTGCCGCAGCATTCACCGTCTCCGATCGTCGACAAGACTATGTCGACGACCCCGATGCTGAGGACGGCGTAGGGGTGGTTGAGCACGAACGCACGGTAACCGATGCCTATCCCAGCGACGAAAAGGGCAATAAGGTCGAAGAGGCATCTCGCTACATCACGCTGGATATGACGGTTGGACCTTCCGATGGCAATTGCCAGATCTGGCTCGACTCGAAGAGCATGAACTTCTGGAGCGACCCCTATGAGCTCAACATCGCGCTCAGCGAGGATGCCGGTCTCGCATTTGCGGACGGAACGCCCGTAGAGACGCTCGAAGTTTCCACCGAAGGACTCATCGATTCCATGTACTGCCCCGTCATGGACCAGTATTCAAGCGAATCCTTCGAAGCAAGCGACGGTACCGCGCTTACCTACGCCTCCTTCGAGCCGGAAGCGGACGATCAAAAGCATCCTCTCGTCGTCTGGCTCCACGGTGCAGGCGGCGGTGGCACCGATGTGAGAATGGCGGTCTATGACACCAAGTGCACGTCGCTTGTTCAAGACGATTTCCAAGGCACCATGAATGGCGCGTACATCCTCATTCCGCAATGCGACGGCTTCTGGCTCCAATATGACGGCATGGGAGACGCTGATGTCCTCGACAATCCCGGTACGGATTCGATCTGGAAGCCCGCCGTCTTGGAGCTCATCGATTCCTATGTCGAAGAGCGCCCCGACATCGACCCCGGTCGCATCCTGGTAGGCGGTTGCTCGAACGGTGGCTACCTCACGCTCGACCTCGTTTTCGAGCGCCCGGACTATTTCGCCGCCGCCTTCCCCATCAGCGAGGCGTACAAGGATTCCGGTATTACCGACGAAATGATCGAGTCGGTCAAGGACATCCCGATGTGGTTCGTCTACACGCATGCAGACATCGTGGTCGACCCCACCATCTACGAAGATCCTACGATCGAGCGCCTCGAGGCAGCAGGAGCTACCGATCTGCACGTCTCGGCATACGACGACGCAACGATTCTCAATGGTGAATTCGCGGGATATACCTTTGAGCAGGGCCACGAGGCATGGATTTACTTCTTCAACGGCGAATGCACCGATGAAAACGGTCTCGACATGTGGGACTGGCTTGCGAGCGCTGCAAAGTAACGCCTCATAATCCACCGGACGCAATGAAGTGCGGGGTGCACGCATCACACGTGCACCCCGCACTCACGCCAGCCATCGGGGACGGGGGTTATTGGCTGGCGGCTTTGTCGGCTCGCCGGTTGGTTCGCCAGCCAATAACCCCCGTCCCCGATGGCTGGCGAAGACGCACCGCTTACGCTCCTACGAGGGCGCGGCAGAAGTCGTGGGCATCGAACTCTTGCAGGTCCTCGATACGCTCCCCTACGCCCACACGGTAGATGGGAAGGCCGAGCTTAGAGGACACGGCGAGCGCGATGCCGCCCTTGGCGGTGCCGTCGAGCTTCGTCAAGATGATGCCGTCGAGGCCGAGTGCCTCGTTGAACTCAAGTGCCTGGTTGAGGCCGTTTTGTCCGGTACCGGCATCGATTACCAGCACGACACGTACGGGCATGGGGCCGGCAGCGCACTTCTCCGCGCGCTTGCGCGTGACATTCACGACCTTTGCAAGCTCGCGCATAAGGTCGCTCGAGGTGTGCAGGCGCCCCGCCGTATCGATGAGCACGAGGTCGGCGTTCTGCTTGTCGGCCTCATCGAGCACGTCATAGCACACGCTCGCGGGGTCGGAGCCGCGGTCGCGCTTCACCACGGGCACCCCCGCACGCTGGCCCCACACATCGAGCTGTTCGATAGCGGCAGCGCGGAACGTGTCGGCCGAACCGATCACCACACGCTTGCCCGCCTCGTGCGCGGCGCTCGCGATCTTTCCCACGGTCGTCGTCTTGCCGGCGCCGTTGATCCCAACGAAGAGCACGCATGAGGGAGTCTCGCGAAACGGATCGACCTCGATGGACGTGAAGCGCTGCTCGAGTTTATCGGCGAGCGCCTCACGGAGCTGGTCGGCGGTCTTCAGGTTCTTGCGCGCGGCAAGGTCGCGCAGATCGTCCGAGACGTCCATGGCGATCTCGGCACCCATGTCGCCCATGACGAGCGTATCCTCGAGCTCTTCCCAGAAATCTTCGGTGACCTCGCCGCCGAAGTAGAAGAGCTCGTTGATGGCCTCGCGGCTGCGCTCGAGCCCGCGCGCGAGCGCGTCAAACAATCCCATTATGCATCCACGACCTTTCCTGTTGCGCGGTCGAGCTTCTGGCTCACCACACGGCTCACGCCGTCTGCCTGCATCGATACACCGTAGAGCACGTCAGCGTCCTCCATGGTGCGCCGCTGGTGCGACACCACCAAAAGCTGCGTGGAGCGGCGCAGCACATCGATGGCGTCGAGCAGCTTGGAGAGATTCGAATCGTCGAGAGCGGCCTCGACCTCGTCGAGCACATAGAACGGCACCGTACGCGTGCGGTACACGGCGAAGAGCAGCGCGAGCGCCGTGAGGCTCTTCTCGCCACCGCTCATAAGCGTCATCTTCGTGATGCGCTTGCCGCGGGGCTGAGCCACCACCTCGATGCCGGTCTCGCTCGGATGTTCGGGGTCGGTCATCTCGAGATGCGCCTGACCTCCCGGGAAGAGCATGGCGAAGACCTCGCGGAAGTTCTCGTCGACCTTCTCGAAGGTGGTAAGGAAGGCGGTGCGCATCTTGCGATCGATCGCAGCGCTGATCTTCGTGAGCGACTTGCGCGCCGCCTCGAGATCGGCGAGCTGGGCGGCGATGTAGTCCGCGCGCTCGCGCAGGCGCTCATATTCCTCCATAGCGACCTGGTTCACCGGACCTAAGTTGTTGATCTGGCGCACGAGGTCTTGCAGCTCGCGCATGCACGCATCGCGATCTTCGGGCTCCGGCAGCATGAGCGCTTCTTCGAGCACCGTCGTGCCGTCGGCCGTGATGGCCTGAATCGCGCTTTCCACCTGCACCTCGAGCTTGCCGCGTTCAACCTGCACGGAACTCTGGGCAGACATCGCTTCGTCGACCTCCGCCTTCGCAGCGGCAACCTCGGTCTTGGCGTCCTCGATGGTCTTCTTGAGCGAAGCGGAATCGGCCTCCTCAAGCGATGCCTGGTCGCGCAAGCGCGCCGCCCACTCCGTCGCGCGCTCGGATAGCGCGGTGTAACGATCGTGTAGCGGGTCAACGCGTAGACGCAGCACCTCGAGCGAACGAGCCGCCTGCGTCGTGGCACGGATACGGCGATCGAGTCCCTCGAGGCGCCGCTCGAGTTCGGGCACGCGACCCTCGAGCGAGCGGACGCGCTCCGAAGCCTGGGCACGGCGGACGCGGGCGTCGCCAAGCTTGGTGGCAGCTTCCGCATCCTCGCGACGCAGACGATCGAGCTCATCGGTTGCTTCAGCGATTTCCTGGGCGAGCTCACCGGCCTTCGCCCGTGCCTCATCGCGGGCGCGCTCGAGCTCCTCGGCGCGCGGGGCGGCGGCGCGTGCCTGCTCGGCAACCTCCGCACGTCGCCGCTCGAGCTTCGAATACTCGGCCTGCGTGCTCACGAGCGACTGCTCGAGTCTGCCCGTCTCCTCACGAGCGGAACGAAGCTCACCCTCGAGCTGGGCGATCTCGCCTGCAGCATCGCGCTCCGCAGCTCGTGCCACATCGAGCGCACGCTGGCCTTCCACCACGCGCGCCGAAGCCTCATCGAAAACCGTGGAAAGATCGGGCTCGATATCATCGAGCTCGCGGATGCGGCGCT
The DNA here is from genome assembly GCF_000321165.1 of Enorma timonensis. Classification (NCBI taxonomy): domain Bacteria; kingdom Bacillati; phylum Actinomycetota; class Coriobacteriia; order Coriobacteriales; family Coriobacteriaceae; genus Enorma; species Enorma timonensis. The sequence goes on along the minus strand of NZ_CAPF01000014.1, from coordinate 3,138 downwards.
TGCGCTCAAGGATGCCCGCAGACGAATCCGCCTGCTTGCCCAGGCGAACGACGCCGCTCGCACCCACGCGCGCCCCATCCCGGCTCACGTAGACGACGCCGGGGACAACGGGGGCAGCGAGCGCTTCCACGAGCGAATCGACGAGATAGACATGGCCGAGAAGCGACGAAACAGCCTCAAAATAACCCTCGCGTACGCGAATGAGGTCCAAAAGGCGGCTTCCGGCGGCGTCGGGAACGGCATATGCACCGGCGCTATCCCGCGCGATGAGCGTGGCGGTACCCGAAACGTCCTCCTGGCACAGGCCTGCCTCCCCTGCCGCACGCATGCGCTCGCGGTTGTCGAACACGAGCGCCTCGACATCGCTTGCAAGCAGCTGCTCGACAAGTTCTTCAAGCTCTGCAGGCACCTCGATCACATCGCCGAGACGCGCTTGCACGTCGAGCCGGTCATCGCGTGCGAGCGCGGCGGCGAGCGCCGAGGACTCCCCCATGCGCTCGTCGAGGCGCTTCAAGCTCGCGAGCTCGGAGCGCACCTCGGAAAGGCGGCCGCGCGCCTCGGTTTCCTTCGCACGGAGCTCCTCGAGCGCGCGCTCGGCGCTGCCGCTCGTCTCACGAGCCTCGTCGAGATCAGCCCGCGCGGAAGCGAGCAGCTCCTCGAGCTCCTCGATACGGCGTCGGCGCGCCTCAAGCGAAGCCCTCACGTTATCCGCGCCCTCCTGGATCTGCTCCAGGCGCGAGGCGAACATGGAATCTTCCAGTTCAGCATTGGAAAGCGCCTCGCGCGCGCGGGCGAGTCCGAGCGTGGCATCGTCTGCGGCGCGCTGCGCCTGGCGCTGTTCGCGCGTCGAGGTGGCGATGCGTTCGTCGAGCTCCAAGCGGCGCTCATGGGACGCCCGCGCGGCGGGCTCGAGCTGCGCCACGTCGTCTTCAGCCACAGCAAGCGCAGCCCGAACCTCGTCGAGCGCGGCACGCGCCTGCTCGAGATCCTCGCTCACACGGCGGCGCTGGTGCTCAGAGCCAGAAAGGGTGCCGCGCATCTCGGAGAGACGGCTCACCATGTTGTGACCCTTCTCCTCCAAAAGGCGCATGTCGGAGCCCAGGCGACCGATGATGTCCTGCATTCGCCGGCGCTGCTCACCGAGGTCGCCCACAAAGAGGCCTTTCTCCTCAAGCAGCACCTGGAGCTTCTCGAGCTCCCGCTCCTTCTCCGCTAAACGAAAGCGCGCGAGCTCGAGGGCAGCATCGCACTCCTTGGCGCGGTGCTCGCAGCCCTCCCATTCGCCACGCAGGCGCCTAAGCTCGTCCACCGCAAGGATGCGGGTGAGCTCGTTGGCGCGCTCGGTGAGGTCGCGGTGACGCCGGGCACGATCCACTTGGCGCTCGAGCGGACGAAGCTGGCGCGTGATCTCGCGACTGATGTCACGGGCACGCGTGAGGTGCTCGTCCATTGATTTGATCTTGCGAGCGGCGCGTTCCTTGCGGCGCTTGTGTTTCGAAATGCCCGCCGCCTCCTCGATGAGCGCGCGACGCTCCTCCGGCCGGCTCTGCAGGATGGAATCGAGCTTGCCCTGGGAGATGATGGAGTGGGTGTCCTTGCCCAAGCCAGAATCGTGCAAGATATCTTGGATATCCATGAGACGACAGGGGCTCTGGTTGATGAGGTACTCGCTCTCTCCGGAACGATACATGCGGCGTGTGATGGCGACCTCGTTGAAATCGACGGGCAGCACGTGATCCGAGTTGTCGAGGACGAGCGTGACCTCTGCCACGCCCACGGGCTTGCGCGCCGACGAACCGGAGAAGATGACGTCCTCCATGGCCTGACCGCGAAGCTGTTTGGCGCTTTGCTCTCCCAGTACCCAAAGGATTGCGTCTGAGATGTTCGATTTACCCGAACCGTTGGGGCCGACGATGACCGTGAGGCCGGGTTCGAACGACATGTGGGCGCGGTCAGCGAACGACTTGAAGCCCTTCAGGGTGAGTGACTTGAGGTACACGGCCGCCCCTTACTTGAACTTCTTATTGAGAATGACGCCGCCGGTGGTATAGCCCATGCGCTCAAGGGCATCAAGCGCCGCAGCGGCTTCCGCCTCTTTCTTGGAGGAACCCGTCCCCTTGCCCTGGCGCGCGCCGTCGACGAGCACCACGGCGGTGAATACGGGCTCGTGCGCAGGGCCGGAGGTATCGACGAGCTTGTAGGCAGGCGACACCTTATGGTCTCGCTGCACGCATTCCTGCAGGTAAGACTTGGGGTTGGTGGGATGCTCGGCGCGATCGGCGGCAAGGTGCGGCTTTAAGGTGCGTATGATGAACGCCTCTGCTGCCTCCCAGCCGCCGTCGAGGAAGAGAGCTCCCACAAGCGACTCGTAAACGTTCTCGAGCGCGGAGTAAAGGCCGCGGGCACCGGTGCCGGTCTCGGAGGCGCCGAAGATGATGCAGGTGTCGATGCCGAGCTCGCGGCCGACCTCGGAAAGCGTCACGCCGGAAACGAGCGAGACCTTGAGGCGCGTGAGACGACCTTCATCGAACTGGGGATAACTCTTGTAGAGCGCGAGCGCCACGACAGAACCCAGGATCGAGTCGCCGAGGAACTCGAGCCGCTCGTACGAGGCGTCGACCGGCTGGCCCTCCACGGCGGACGGGTGGGTGATGGCGCTCTGCAGAAGGTCGCGGTCACGGAACTCGTGGCCGCAGATCTCCTGCGCGAGCGCGAGCTTCTCGGAAATGCGCAAGGCCTATGCCCCCTGCTGCGTGGCCACGATGGCGTCGATCGCGTCGGACATGGACGCGATCGAGAGCAGGCGCTCCTCGTCCATCTCGATGTCGAACTCATCCTCGATGGCGGTCACGAGCTGCAGGCGCTCGAGCGAGTTGGCGTCCAGGTCGTCGAAGGTGGTCTCCTCGGTGATCGAATCGACGTCGATGCCGAGCACGTCGCTCGCGATGTCGGCGACCTTTTGGAACATCTCGGTGCGGTCCATGTTGCTTCTCCTCTCGTCGCCGGAATCCCGGCGTGGATGGTCTCCCTCGATTCTACCCCATGGCAGGAACTCCTGCTGAGTCAATGGAGCCATTGGGGACGGGTTCAATTGACTCACTGAGACAATGGGGACTGCGGACGTTTTCCTGTACATCC
>NZ_CAPF01000015.1:0-2116 GCF_000321165.1 Enorma timonensis | reverse complement strand
GGCGGAGACTCCCGAGCCCGCCGCGCTGCAGCCGCGCGAGACGCCGAAGCCCGCATCGCGCCCGGGCACCGCTGCGGCCGCCGCTTCCTCTGGGGACGGCTCCGAGCGCCTGCTCCCGCCCGTCTCCATGCTCCGCCACAGCCCCCAGGCCAAGGCCGGTGCCTCCTCGAGCAAGGAGCTCCAGCAGACGGCCGAGTCCCTCCAGTCGACGCTCCAGGAGTTCGGCCTCCATTCCCGCGTGGTCGGCTGGATCTCCGGCCCCACGGTCACGACGTTCAAGGTCCAGCCCGGCGAGGGCGAGCGCGTGAGCCGCATCGCGAGCCTCGAGGACGACATCGCGCTCTCGCTCGCCACGGATTCCGTGCGCATCTTCGCGCCCATCCCCGGCACCACGCACGTGGGCATCGAGATCCCCAACCGCACGCGCCAGACCGTCGCCTTCGGCGATATCCTGCCCTATGTGACAGGCGGCCCCCTCGAGTTCGCGCTCGGCCGCGATTCTGAGGGCCAGCCCATGGTCGCCGACCTCGCCAAGATGCCGCACCTGCTCATCGCCGGCACGACGGGCTCGGGTAAGTCGGTCGTCATCTCCTCGATCCTCATGAGCCTGCTCATGCGCACCTTCCCGGAAGACGTCCGCCTCATCATGGTGGACCCCAAGCGCGTCGAGTTCGCGCCCTACGACGGCCTGCCGCACCTCTACGTGCCGGTCGTCACGGAGCCCAAGCAGGCTGCGAGCGCCCTGCAGTGGGCGGTTTCGGAGATGGAGCGTCGCCTCAAGGTGTTCGAGCGCGTGGGCGTGCGCAAGATCTCGACCTTCAACGAGAAGCAGGCGGCCGGCGAGTTCGAGAAGTACGACAACCCGCCGCAGAAGCTGCCCTACCTCGTGATCGTCATCGACGAGCTCTCCGACCTCATGATGGTCGCGGGCAAGGACGTCGAGGCCTCCATCGTGCGCATCGCCCAGCTCGGCCGCGCGGCGGGCATCCACATGATCGTCGCCACGCAGCGCCCGAGCTCGAACGTCGTCACCGGCCTCATCAAGGCGAACATCACGAACCGCATCGGTCTCACCGTGGCGACGGGCATCGATTCGCGCGTCATCCTCGACCAGACGGGCGCGGAGAAGCTCATCGGCCAGGGCGACATGCTCTTCTCCCGCGTGGATTGGGGCAAGCCCAAGCGCATCCAGGGCTGCTACGTCTCGGACGAGGAGATCTTCAGCGTCGTCGAGTTCGTGAAGGAGCAGTCGCCCGCCGAATACCATGAGGAGATCCTCTCCGCGGTCGCGCCCGCCGCGATGCAGGGCGCGGGCGGCGGGGGAGGCGCCTCGGCCGATGACCCGCTCATCTGGGAGGCCGCGCACCTCGTCGTGGAGTCGGGACTCGGTTCCACCTCGAGTTTGCAGCGCCGCCTCAAAGTGGGCTACGCCCGCGCCGGCCGCATCATGGACATGCTCGAGGAGAAGGGCATCGTGGGGCCGCCGGACGGGTCGAAGCCCCGTGAGGTGCTCCTCGATGAGCAGGGTCTCGCCGAGCTCGAGGAAGTTGAGGCGCGCATGTCCGCTGACGATGGGTTGGGAGGTTTCTGATGTCCGCACGCTTCGGCGATATGCTGCTCGAGCGCCGTCGGCAGCTCGGGCTCTCCATCCACCAGGTCGCGACGACCATCAAGATCCGTCCGCAGATCATCGAGTACTTCGAGCAGGGGAACTTCTCCGCCATGCCCCCGCGCGGCTACGCGCAGGGCATGATCTCGAGCTACGCGCGCTACCTGGGCCTGAATCCGCGCACGGTCATGACCGCCTATTTCGAGGAGCTCGACGCCTACGAGCGTGCCACCTCGCACGCCGGCGGCCGGCTGCAGGACGCCGCCGGCTTCGTGAGCCCGCGGTCTGAGAACCCCACGGGCCGCTTCATGGCCATCAACGGCGGCTCGCGCTACGCCCAGCGTCCACCGCAGGCCGGGTACGTCTCCGAGTCGCAGTCGGGCCATGAGCCCATCCGCGTCCAGAACAACCCCTACCACCAGCGCCCGTCGGGCGCGACGCGCCTGCGCGGTGCCGGCAGCGGCGCGGCCGCCTCGAGCCGGCGCTCCACCCCGGGCGGTACCGGGC